>JAOUGX010000069.1 GCA_029865385.1 Gammaproteobacteria bacterium | reverse complement strand
GAGCGCGCTCCGCCTTTCTATTTCAGCAAGCCCGCAGACGCCATCGTGCAGAACGGCGGCATTGTGCCGTATCCATCGCGATGCAATGACCTTCATCACGAGATCGAGCTGGTTGTCGCCATCGGCAAGGCCGGCCGCGACATTTCGGCCGAAGTCGCGCTTCAGCACGTCTTCGGCTATGCCGTCGGAATTGATCTGACCCGGCGCGATCTGCAGGCTCAGGCAAAAAAAAACGGCAAGCCATGGGATACGGCGAAGGGATTCGATTATTCGGCGCCGATGTCATCGATTCATCCGGCGAGCGACATCGGGCATCCTGAATCCGGCCGCATCTGGCTCGAGGTAAACGGCCGGCCGCGACAGGACGGTGACCTGCGGGACCTGATCTGGAGCGTTCCGGAGGCCATTGCCGAGCTCTCCAGCTACTTCGAGTTGCGTCCGGGTGATCTGCTGTTCACCGGTACGCCATCCGGGGTTGGTCCGGTATCGCGCGGCGATTCGTTAGCGGGCGGTGTGGCCGGCGTAGACGAGATTTCAGTTAGTATTGGCAACTGATTCTGTTACCGGATCCGGGTGGACTCGTATGGACCGTCGATCATTTCTGAGCACGCTGAGCGCCGCATCACTTGCGTCCATCACAGCCGCAGCGACGCTGTCGGAGAAAGCGGATGCGCTGGAACACGCTATGGCAGCGACGCTCGACCGCACTGTAGCGAAACCGTTTGCCTGCATCGTCGATGGTCACTCGGATGAAGGTACGCCACCGTTCCTGATGGGTAACGATCCGCGGCTGCCGCAAATGCCGGAAAAGCCATCACTGATCGATTTTTTCAAGTACCGGTTCGCGCCGGCAGATCACTTGTTGCAAAGTGCCCGGCTGGCGCTGGAGAACGGCTATGACGAGAAAGTAGTTATTGCCTGCCTCGTGCACGACATCTCCGTATACGGCCTGATGCGAACGGATCATGGCTACTGGTGCGCGCAGATGATCAAGCCTTACGTAGCGGAGGAGGTGAGCTGGGCAATAGAGAAGCACCAGGCATTGCGCTTCTTCCCCGACGACTCCGTCGACTATGCTTACCCGGAGGCGTATATCCGGTTTTTCGGCGAGGAGTACAAGCCGGAACCCTACATCGAACAGAGTTATAGGGAAGCACGAAAACACAAGTGGTACATGACTTCCCGGCTCATTACCGTCAATGATCTGTATTCTTTCGAAGACGGCGTCGAAGTGGACGTCGACGAATTTACCGATATCGTCGGGCGAAATTTCCGACAACCCAGTGAAGGTCTCGGATTCGACGGCAGCCCCACGGCGCACATGTGGCGCACCATGATCTGGCCGAACAATTTCCTCTGACACAGATCCGGCCGCTCCACACAAACCATCAATTGGTCCAGATAGGATAAGCAATGCATTTATCAAAACAGTTGTTCGTAATTCTGTTGTTTCTTCAGGTCGCAGCATGTAGCGGAAAATCCGGCGATACCGCAGCCGATGGCGCGAGCCTGATTCTGACAAACGCGCGCGTATACACGCTGGACTGGAAAGAACCGGCGCCGGATGGCAGCGCCGCCCGCGGTGCGCCGGTTGACGAAAGCGGATGGCACCCGGATGCCGATGCAGTCGTCGTCGCTGGCGGAGAGATTGCTTTCGTCGGCAAAACGAACGAGGCGCTGAAATACAAGACTGAATCGACTCGGGTCGTCGACCTGGCTGGAGCCACTGTTGTCCCGGGGTTGATCGATTCACATACGCATGTATTCGAGCTCGGTTCCAACCTTGAGCGCGTCAACCTCGTCGATGTAGCCACCGAAGAAGAGGCGATTGCGCTGGTTGTCGAGCGGGCGAAGAACGTGCCGAAGGGTGAATGGATTCTCGGCGCCGGCTGGGACGAAGGTGCGTGGGCCAATCGCTATCCGGACAAGGTGCTGCTGAGTTCCGCGGTTGCCGATCACCCGGTTTTCCTGGCAAGTTTGCACGGTTTTGCCGGTTGGGCGAACCAAAAGGCACTCGACGAAGCGGGCATCAATTCTGCGACCGAGGTACCGGTCGGTGGCGAGATGCGACTTGGCGCAGATGGTCAGCCGAATGGGCTGTTTCTGAACCGGGCCGTTCCGTTGATACGAAACGCAGTGCCGGAAGCGTCGCGTGAATCGCGGATCAATCATCTGCTGGCCGGCCTCAAGCAGATGGCAGCCGACGGTTACGTGACTGTGCATGATGCCGGGTTGGGTTCGGCGGAGATGAGTATTCTCGAACAACTCGAGGCGGAAAATCGCTTGCCGATCCGCGTGTACGCGATGCTCTCGCTTCGCGATGAAGATCTGATGCGCAAGTGGATTGCAAAAGGGCCGGACAAAGACAATGACAGCTTCCTGGTTACGCGTACCGTGAAGGCCTATTACGATGGGGCACTCGGCTCGCGGGGCGCCCGCCTGCTATACGATTACTCGGACAAGCCCGGGCACCGCGGCGTGAGCGGCGGCGATTACGGTTTCAATCAGTCGCTCAATGCGGAAGCGATGATGAAGGGCTTCCAGATCGCTATTCATGCAATTGGCGATGCCGGCAACCGGGAATCGATCGACATACTGGAATCCGTTTTCAAATCCGATCCCTCAACGCGAAAAAACCGGCATCGCATCGAACATGCGCAGGTCATGCATCCGGACGACCTGGAGCGTGCAGGAAAACTCGGACTGATTGCTTCGATGGAGCCGCCGCATGCCGTGGAAGACAAGGCCTGGGCAGAAGCGCGACTCGGGCCCGAACGCATTCTCGGCGCCTACGCGTGGAGGACATTGCGCGAGCATGGCACGCCGTTGACGTTCAATTCGGACAATCCGGGTTCGGACCACAGCATCTTTTACGGCATGCATTCTGCGATCACGCGCAAGGACAAGAACCAGGAGCCGGAGGGTGGCTGGTACGCAGAGCAGGCAATGAGTGCGGAGGAAACGGTTCGCGGATACACCAACTGGTCGGCCTATGCCAGTTTTCGTGAGGACGAAACCGGGATCATCAGGAAGGGGCTGTGGGCCGATCTGACTGTCATGGACATCGATCCGTTTCTTCTCGCCGAAGAAAGCCCCGGCGATATCCTGAACGGCAGAATCCTGATGACTGTCGTAGACGGAAAAGTCGTTTATGAACGCTGAGTTTTGGCCGGCGGAAAGCGGACGCCCAGTGTGCTTTCCAGGACTTCGCGAAGTTTCGGCAGGGCAGACGGGTCGAGATTGTTGATTGCGAGAATGCCGCTGAGTTTTCGCACCAGGTTTATCGCAGCGCTGGTACTGGCAGCCGGTCCGCATACTACGTCCGGTTTCAGATCAAATGCCTTGCACACTCCGACGACGGCATAAGGATCGGAAGCGCAAAGTACGACACAGCGGATATGTTGTGACAGTTCCTTGATGGCGGCCGCCCCGTTGTACGGTTCGAGCGGCGATGCGCCGGCCTCGACAATCAGCACATCGGGTTTCAGGCTTCCCATTTTCGAGATCAACGGGCGAATTGTCGCCAGGAAGGCCTTTTCCGAGACGACGGTCGATGGCAGCCCGGCGTCGACAAAATCGAAGATTGCTGTTGCACCGGCATCACGAAAACTGAGAATGTCCCGATAACGACCTGCGCCTGTCAGTTTGGCAGCTACGACTTTCATGCCGATGCTCGCGAGTTCATGAACGATGGTTGCAGCGGTCGTTGTCTTGCCCGACGACATCGAGGTTCCGACGACGAATACGACCGGCGCCGAGAACTCCTGGCCGGTTCCGGAAATCGCGAAGTCGCTCATCCGGATCTTGTGACCTTCGCGCAGCAGGTGTCCCCGATAGCGCAAAGACATCGGGGCCGGCAGTATTTTCGACACCGACGTGAACGCGCCGAACACGCCGGCACTGGTCAGTGCGTGCATCTTCCCGCCGCGGATCGAGGACCAGCTTCCGACGCCTTCAAGCGTCGCCTCGCGGTTGCCAAATGCGCCGATCACGTGATCGCCCGGCATCGCTTTCACGATTCGGCCGGATGGCTTCTCGACCTGGTAAAGGGCTGTCGGAGTCCCGGTGACCTCGCCAACGACATAGTCGCCGGCAGACCACTGGCTCTTTGGCAGCTTCTCGATTGCGTAAGGCAGGGTAACGATATCGGAGATACGCGTTACCGAACTGACAATCGATACGCTCATGATGTTTCCTGCCGGGCATCCGCTTCTATCCGCGGTGACATCAACAGTAACGCGAGCAGGGCTGCGCGCTCCAGCGTCCTGTCCAGATAAAGGAACTCGCGCTCCGCATGGGCGCCGTGACCGACCGGTCCGAGGCCGTCCAGAGTCGCGGTGTACTGGCTGGTCGTGTTGCCGTCCGAAGCGCCGCCTGCACGCCCCTGTTTAAGATCGATGCCGAGAGTGGCGCCCAGCGCCAGCGCCTGCTGCCAGAGCGCGCGATTACGCGGCGTTTGCTCCATCGACGGCCGGCCAATGGCACCTTCGATCTGCAGGCGTACTCCGGGCGTGACCGGTGTGATGGAGTGAATGGCTTTCTCCAGCCGCTTGCCATCGTCGACCGTGGGCACCCTCACGTCGATTACTGCCCGGCTGTGTGGCGCAATGACATTGGGGTGCAGGCCACCGTCAACGGTCCCGACGTTTACTGTGACGCCACGATCCTCATCGTTGAGCGCGAACAGCGATTGAATGACATGCGACAGCTCGAGTATGGCGCTTGCGCCTGCGCCTGGTTCCAACCCGGCGTGCGCCGCTTTGCCGAATGCAGTTACGGTAAAGCGTCCGACACCTTTACGTTCAGTCTTGATGATGCCCTCTTCGTCCATGGCCGGTTCCAGCACGAACGCGCGATCCGAAATACGCGCCAGGGAACGGATGTACCGGGTCGAATCGCGACTGCCGATTTCTTCGTCGGAGTTGATCAGAATCAGCGGCAACAGTGTCGGTTGCAATCGCAGTTCGCGCAGGCACTTCAGAGCGATCAGCATCTGTGCGAGCCCGCCTTTCATATCGAAAACGCCGGGTCCGCGCGCGATGTTTCCGTCGACTGTGAACGGACGCGTATTGACGGTGCCCAAAGGCCACACGGTGTCATAGTGCCCGACCAGCAATTGTCTCGGCGCGCCCTTTTTGCGTGTCCGCGGCCGCGCGTATATGTGGCGGCCTGCCGCATCACTGCCGACAGCGGTTACGTCGAAATCGAGTGCCTGCAATTCGCCGGCAATGACCGAGAATATCTGCCGGTGAGAATCCGGGTTGGACGAGGGCGACTCGGACTCAACCATCCGTCGCAGTACGTCAATCAGTGGTTCTCGTTGTTTGCCGACGTATTCTTTGATTTGTGCGGCTTGCGGGCCAGGCATGTGCAAGTCACCGTTTCATGTCGACCGGAAACGGGAACGCGTTCGAACGACTGATGGTTGCGAAGCGACCCGGTGCCAGATACGCAAACAGCGGCGCGTCGTGAATCAGTTCCTGGTCGTCATGCTCGGTGCCGCGAACGAATTCCGAATCGGCATAAGCTGCAACGATTTCGCCTGTAATGAGGCAGTTGCTGCCAAATCCATCGACAGTCTTGAAGTGGCGGCACTCGAAAAACAGGTAGGCGTCGTCTATGAATTCACCGTCAATCTCCGACGCGGCAAACGTGTTGAAATTCTGCAGCACGGTCTTCGGACCGTCCGTTTCCCGCGGAGACGCGGCGAGGCTCGCGTACAGTACCTGGGATGGTTTCGGGTAACTTACTGTGAATTGTCCGGTACGTTCGATATTGCTGTAGGTATGGTGCTGCGGGCTGCATACGAAGCCGAAGTAGTTTTGCCAGCCCATGGGTGTAGCCATGTGTTTCGGTGCCAGGTCCAGTGCGCCGTCTTCGTCGCGAGTGCCTACGAGTACGAGCGGGGCAACCGTAAAGCAGCGTCCCCATACTGGCTCCGAGACGTCAAACTCGATTCGTTTCTGATCCGGCATAGCTTCGCCCGCAGGTGCTTACGACACAGCAACCAAATTACTGTCGCTATCGCCGGGAAAGAATAGGTAGTTGCCGACAGTCGGGGGTCGCAACGCGCCCGATGAGAGTCAGGCTCCGGCGTTGCGCCGCGACTCCGTAAAACGAATTATCAGCTCGCCGCATGCAGTGATAACGACGGCACCGATGAAAACCGGCCATTGCATGCCCTCGCCTGGCGTATAGCAGAACAGAATCATCGACAGTGTCAGAATGCCCGCACAGACGTAAGTGATTAGTGTGGCGACCACGTTGCCGCCAGGTACGCGGAACGGTCGATACCGCTCCGCGTCCTTGTGACGCATGCGCAGGAAAGCAAAAACCAGGATGATGTAGGGGATGAGAAAAATTGCAGCGCTGAATGCGAACAAAGACCAAAACAATTCTTCCTTCGATCCGGCGAGGAAGCCATACAGCAGCAATACCAGTGTGCTGATAATGCCCATTATGATCGCCGCGCCGGCCGGCGTGCCGGAGTGAGGCAGTTCATACGCGAGTATCGCGGGGAACTCACCCTCCGCGGCGGCTTCCGCCATCGATCGGTTGCATCCGAGTGCCCAGGTAACGCCGTTCGAGAAAAAAGTGTAAAGCGCACCGATTCCCAGCACCAGTGCAAATAGCCTGCCGGCTTCCGTCTGGTCAAAAAACAGGTAAAGCGTTTCCATCAAACCTTCGACAAGATTGACTTCAGCCGACGGAATGGCGGCCAGAATCGCAACCGTCGCTGCAATGTAGAGCACGATGGTCAGCAGGCCCGAGATAAAGATTCCGCTCGGGACGTCACGTGCCGGATTTTTCATTTCCTTGGCGCCGGCACTGACCAGTTCGAAGCCGAGCATGCCGTATATGATTACCGACAGGTACTGCAGGCTACTGCCCCAGCTGGGCTTGATCGTTTCATAGGTCAACGGGTTCGCCATACCGTGATCCTGCGTGTACCGGATTGCGCCGAAGACAATGGCAAGGATGACGACGACTTTGAATACGGCACCGATATTCGGGATCCACTTTCCAACGTTCAACGTAACTACATTAACGATGACCGCGATCCAGGTCAGCAAGATGGCAATGCCGATTTGCGCCGTAAGTGACAGGTTCGGCATGAACATCTGGCTGAATATTCCGGCGAATAATATGAATACCGCCGGATTCCAGACTGTCGTGTTAACCCAGTATGCCCAGGTAGCCCGGGATGCCCAGCGGCGGCCGAAGGCGTCGCGTATCCAGGCGTAAAGGCCGCCCTGTTCCGGATACGTGGTTCCCATCTCCGAACAGATCAGTGCGTACGGTACGAAGAAGACGATTCCGAGGAATACCCACCAGAAGACACTGGACGCGCCGACCGTAGCACCGGCAGCCAGAGTATCAAGTAGCAGAATCGCGGACACGGTAAACAGCACGATGTCACGCCGGCCGAGGGTCTTGATGTGCGTTACCGTCTGATCCATGGGCAGGGCTCCTGTCCTTCGTCGATCAGCTAAACTAGCCCAGACCCGAAAGCGCCGCCACTGTATTCTTGAGCTGGCGCAGCGTATGCCTCGAGAGGACAGATTTCATGAGTAATCGAACCCGGAAATTCCTGATGCTGAGCTGCGCCGGTATGACCGTTGTAGCCGGTAGCTGCAATCTTGAGAAAGCGCCCGATCCCGCGGCCTATGAACGCTACGATATCGTGTCAACGGGCACGCGACAGTTCGAATGGGACAGCGACAATGGTCCTGGCTGGATCAAGGTTCTTATTGAGGAAGAAAACCTGGGCAGTGCCGGTGCGGAGATTGCCGAAATCTGGTTTCCACCCGGTTGGCAGGGCGAGCCGCATCCGCACGTTCTCGAAATAATCTACGTCATCGAAGGTGAGCTCGACCACATCGTCAATGGGGAATCGCACATCCTGTCTCCCGGCATGACAGGGATCGTTCGGGCACGCGACCGTGTTGTGCATAAAACGCATTCGCCGGACGGTGTGCGGGTTCTGGTCATCTGGCCGTTGGGCGGTGAAATTGCGGAACTGGCTGCATCCGGTATGCGCGAGTCCAAACCGGCATTGCAGGCGGTCAGCTCGCCGAAAGGCCCGGATTAGAATTCTGCGGTAATTCGTTTGAAAAGCCTGCCAAATCGTTTTTCGACTCCCGGACCAAACACCGGATCCGAAGCATTCGGCAATTCCGATGTGTCGAGCAACTTGTGGCCGTCGCGAATCATGCTGTCGACGCGCCGGAACAGATCCAGCTCCTCCCATTGCATGTGGCTTCTGAGTGTATTTACGTAACGTAGTGCATCGGCGACTACAGTATTGCGCTTCAACATGGCACCAGCCTCGATCAGCGAGAGATCGTTGCGAAGTTTCATTCCCTGCTCGGCGATGCTCTGGTGATCGACGGTAATTCGCGAGAAACCGCTGGTCAGTTCCGGCCGCACGTTCTTCAATTCTGCGTAAATGCGATCTTCCTTCGGGTGATGCACGGCATCGGGATAAATCGTCATGTAGTGCATGACGTCTCGCATCAGCTCTATGTCCGGCTCTCCGTCGTCATACAGTCGATTGGACTCTCGCTCGAGAAGATTGAGCAGCCTGGCCATGTTCTTGTGATCTTGGCGGAGCTCGCCGAGAACCTGTGCGACATCGTTGTGCATGTGCTGAGCTCACACTAATTGCCGGTTGATCGATGTTGCGCCTGGAGGCGGCAAAGCGACATCCGGAATAACCCCTACTGGTATGCCAGGAAAGGCGTTAAGTTGCCGGAATGCCGGCAAAATCCGCGGATCTTGCGGGGTCGAGCAAGGCATCAGACAAAGCGCTCAACAGGCTTTGTCCGGAAACAAAGATTTCACGACTGACGTTCAGGAGTGTCGAAATCTCGGTCTCGCTCAGCGCTGCGGATGTGACTTCCCGATAGATGTTCGCGTGCATATTCTTGTGCAACGCCTCGTTTTTCTTTCGCAGTTCGGTCAGTAGTTCGAAGCGATGGTTCGGCAGCTTCACGTTGCGCAATCCGCCGTACTGATCATAGAAGTCTCGAACGCCTGCGCGGAACCGGTCGTAATACTCGTTGAAGTGATCGTTAGCGGAATCACGAAACTGCCGCAGGTCGTGATGAGTGTCACGAATACTCTTCGCCGCATGAACGGCGTTTCGTATCGACGGAATAATCTGGTTCAGCCGGGCTGACACGCCGGGATCGAATGGTTGAGCCTGCATGGCAAGCGCGAACGACAGGATCTGACCTTCGAGTTGCTTGATTTCCGAATAGCATTCGTCGTGATCGGCGCCACGTTCGAACAAGCGCACGGCGCGCCTGTCGTTGTCGCTATCATAAAAAGTGCGATAGGGCCGCAGTCCGAAGCTGAGCTGGTTAAGCGCGGCAGCCTGATCGATCAGTCGAAAAGTTTCCCGGGACAGGTTTTCTATCGCAGCCTCGGGAACGGCTGTGTCACCTCTCTTGATATGCCGCAGCAGTGCCTGCTTCTCCCGGGTAAAACGACTCTGCAGCCAGCGGCTCAGCAAGCCGACAAACGGCAGGAACAGGATGATTCCGAGCAGGTTGAACAGGCTGTGGAATGCGACCAGAGCGAATAGCGGGTCATTGATGCCGATGATCCCGGTTATCAGGAACAGGAGTGACGGCAAGGCGAGAAATGCGATCGTGTCCGTCACGACGTTGAAAATGATCAGTGCCACGGCAACGCGTTTTTTTGCAGCGGATCCGGCCAGTGCACCAAGAATTGCTGTGATCGTCGTGCCGAGGTCGGCACCAATGGCAACGGCGGCTGCCGATTCGAGCGGAATTGCCGCCGCATACAGTGCGCTGAGCGTCACCATGATCGTTGCAGAGCTCGATTGGATGATGGCCGTGATCACCAGGCCGACCAGCAGGAAAATAATCGGCGGATAGTCGGCAAGCGCCTGCGGGTCGAACAATTCCGTCGCGCTGGAGGCACCTGCCTTCATGAATTCCAGGCCGAGGAACATCAGGCCGAGCCCGACCGTGAACTGGCTGATACTGAGCCGGCGCGTGCCGACGGCCGACCAGACGACGCCCAAACCACCGGCCGCAATCAATGGCAGCGCCAGCGCTTCTATATCCAGCTTGAAGCCTACGGTTGCAACAATCCAACCGGTAGCGGTTGTACCAAGATTCGAACCGAAAACGATTCCGACCGCACTGGCGAGGGAAATGATTCCGGTACCGACGAGCGCCATGACCAGCAGGCTGACCACCGAGCTGCTTTGCAAAGCTGCGGTAGCGACCGCGCCGGCGAGCACGCCCTTGACCGGGCGCGACGTGTGTTGCCGCAAGAATACCTTGAAAGGGCGCCCGGTCAGCTGTTGCAACGCCTGCTCCAGGTGATGCATTCCGAAAAGGAAAAGCCCCAGTCCGGCAGCCAGGCGCCAGATTTCAAATTCAATCAACATTATTCGATCCGCGGCGAAGCATGCGCCGAGCATAACCGTCCGCCACGCTTCTGTCGCCGCTGCCGCGTTGGCTTTGGCGACACTGAATCTGCGACACTGCTTGCCAGTGGTGAACGGCTTTGGGAGCGGAAACGATAAATGTCTGAAGGCAAGTTGCTGCGGGTCGTCCGGCGGAAGGAAGTGTTTGCGCTGGCATTTGGCGCCATGATCGGCTGGAGCTGGGTGGCGCTCAGTGGACACTGGATCGCGAACGCGGGCAGCCTGGGCGCGATGCTGGCATTCATGGTCGGCGGAGTGGCGGTGATTTTCGTTGGCTTTACTTACGCCGAGCTGGCCGCCGCCATGCCGCTGGCAGGCGGAGAGCACGTGTATTCGCACCGGGCGCTCGGGCACAGTGCAGCATTCGTCTGCACCTGGTCTATTCTGCTTGGCTATGCGTCCGTGGTCGCATTCGAAGCGGTTGCGTTGCCGACAGTAATCGAATATCTGGTGCCGGGGATTGCGCGCGGCCACCTGTGGACTGTTGCCGGCTGGGACGTGAAGCTCACCTGGGTGCTGACCGGCGTGATCGCCGCCGTGCTGATGACCGCAGTGAATATCCTGGGCATCAAGCCCGCGGCGCGCCTGCAATTACTCGTCACGGTAGTGATTCTGATCGCTGGTCTGGCGCTTGCCGGAGGCTCTCTGTTAGAGGGATCGGCTTCCAACATGCAACCGTTATTCAATCACGGTGCGAAGGGCCTTCTCGGTGTGTTGGTCATGGTGCCGTTCATGTTCGTCGGATTCGACGTTATTCCGCAGTCGGCCGAAGAGGTCGACATGCCGTTTCGCGAGATTGGCACTACGCTGATGTTGTCGATCATCATGGCGGTGATCTGGTACGCGATAATCATTTGGGCCGTGTCCAGCGGACTCGACGAAGCACAAAGAAATGCATCGTCACTACCGACGGCCGATGCAGCCGTCGCCGTGCTCGGCGGTACGTGGGCGGGCAAGTTGCTGGTGATCGGTGGCATCGGCGGCATTCTGACCAGCTGGAATGCGTTCCTGATCGGAGGCAGCCGAGCGATTTACGCGATGGCCAAAGCCGGCCAGCTGCCGGCGACATTCGGCCGACTGCATTCACGTTACAACACGCCGTACAACGCGATCCTGCTGATCGGATCAATGTCCGTGATTGCACCGCTTTTCGGACGACCTGCGATGGTCTGGCTGGTCGATGCCGGTGGGCTCGGTATCGTCGTCGCCTACACTTTCGTTGCGTTGTCCTTCATCGTCCTGCGACGGCGCGAGCCGGACATGGAGCGACCCTATTCGGTTCGCTATTGGCGATTTACCGGCTTTACGGCGTTGATCCTGTCGCTCGCCATAGCGGCACTGTATCTCCCGTTCAGCCCCGCCGCACTCGTGTGGCCGTGGGAGTGGGGGATAGTTGCCGGTTGGGCGCTTCTCGGCGGGGTTTTGCTGGCTTTCGGTCGGCACACAGCCGACTGACCGTGCCCGGTTGAAACGCGAGCCCTGATCTCCGCTCAGATCGATACCGCGCCCCTGTGCCACGGAACCTGTGCGTGGGCCGTTCGGACGTGGCCGCTCGGGGCCGGTCCCGGTAGACTTGGTCAAACGGATTGTTCTGAGGCAGGGCAGGAATGCGGCAGGCGATGCACCGATTGACAGACCGAGCAATAACCACAGTGGCGCTCCTGGGCGGTATTTTGTTGTTGAGCGCCTGTGCCAGCCAGGTCGGCATTCAGGACGCGGCCTCGGCTGACACGGCGGCTCCGTCTGACGTGGCTGAATGCCATGCATCGCTTTCGGCTGCCGAATTCCGGGATTCGCCCGATCTTCATGAACTCGATACCGGCAATATTCGCCTGTTGAACTGGAATGCGCAGAAAAACAAGCGCTTGAACTGGCAGCAAGAACTCGAGTCACTGAGCAGCGACATGAACCTGGTCCTGGTGCAGGAGGCCTCGCTGCGGAAGGATTCAATCAATTCGATCGACAGCTCACGATACTGGTCGTTCGCGCCCGGCTACCGTTCATCAGGGGCCGTCAGCGGCGTGTTGACGATGAGCAGCAGCAAACCGATTGCGCAGTGCAGTTTTGTCAGCTACGAGCCGCTCCTGCGAACACCGAAAGCAACCAGCGTCAGCAAATACAGGCTGACGTCAACCGATGCCACGCTGCTTGTAGTCAATCTGCATGCGGTGAACTTCTCCATGGGCCTCGGCGCATTCAAGCGCCAGTTCGACCAGGTCCGACGAATTCTCGAAGTGCACGACGGCCCGATCATTCTCTCAGGCGATTTCAACACCTGGCGCAGGAAGCGCAGCAAAATCGTTGCCAATATTGCGCAGTCTCTCGGACTTACCGCGCTCGATTTTCCGGACGACAATCGCGTGAAAAAATTTGGCAACTACGTCGATCATATTTTCGTGCGAGGTCTGTTGCCGGTTGACAGCAGTACCACCGTCGTCGATTCATCCGACCATAATCCGATGTCGGTTACGCTCCGGATGTAGTCACTGTTCAGGCTCGGCCGAAGGCCGTTGGCACGATTTAATCAGAACAATTTCCTGGCCATGCCGAGCAAGTCGCCAACGCCCGCGGACGACTTGCCGCCGCCCAGTCCGGCCAGCAGCGAGCCGAGGCCGCCGAGGTCAGTCTGGCCTGCCGTTGTAGTGCTTTTCTTGCTGAGCGCACCCATGGCCAGACCGGCCAGTATCGGCAGTGCCTTCTTTACAAGTCCCGGATCGATCCCGGTTGCTTTCGCCGCGTCCGCGGCGACATTGCGGCTTACGTCTTTCGACCCGAAAAGGTGGCCGAGGATGTTGTTGCCGTCCGTTCGCGTCGCTTCGTCGGATACGAGCTCCGGGTTGTCGAGATAGCGCTGGTGGGTTGCGGAACTCAGCGCCTTTTGCAGCCCCGCGGCGCTGTTGGCAGACTGCGCCTGGCCCTGGATGCCCTTGAGCAACGCCGGGGCCAGCGCGCCGATCAGTTTTCCGGTATCCGCTCCGCCGAGCCCCAGTTGCTTGCCCATGTTCTCGACGCTCTTGTTTCCACCGGCACTCGCCAGCAAGTCCATCAGATCCATTTTTTATCCTGCCTGTTGGTTATTCGTTGAGTTCAATCCAGCGGAATGCGAATTTTCTGCCCGGGATAAATTTTGTTCGGGTCGGAGATGACACCGCGGTTGGCTTCGAAGATTCGCGTGTAGAGGGAAGCTTTGCCGTAATACTTTTTCGCTATTCCACCGAGCGTGTCGCCACTCACGATTTCGTAGAATTCGACCTTTTCTTTCTTCTCCGGCGGCGCCTTTGGTGCTTTCAGGCCGTCAGCAACCACCTTCTTCACGCCCTTCACGTTTCCCGCGGTCAGAATCGCAAGATCCCGGACGCTTTCGTTATCGCAGTCACCACAGATGGTGGCCACTCCGTCGTCAAACTTGACGTCGACATTTCGGATGCCGCTCAGTTTGATTTCCAGGTGCTGCTTGATGTTGTCCGCTGCTTCGGCATCGGTGTCGAATAACTGGCGACCAACGTCGCGTGCAAAGTCGAATAGCCCCATTCGGGTTCCTCCTGTCTGTAAGGCAAAAAAGCCGCGCGAAAGAAAATGAAAAGTTTTCCTGGCGCGCCGCAAGGCCTGGCATGTATAGCATGTCCTACCGGCCACTGCACGTTGACGACGCTGTGAAGTTGCTCCGGATCAGGCAGACTGCCAGGGCCAAAACTACGATTTCACGCTACAATCAGCTCACTCATGCGGGCTACACGTGTTCAATTGACTATGCGTACAAAATTTTCCCGGACAGTCGGACCACTGCTTATTGCACTGTCGCTGATGTCCGCTTGCGCGGTAAATCCGGTTACCGGCAAACGTGAAATTACATTCGTCAGCGAAGCGAGCGAAATCAAGATGGGCGAGGAGAACTACGCGCCCATGCAGCAGTCCCAGGGCGCGCAGTACGACGTTGATCCCGCGCTTACGAGCTACGTGCAGGGCATAGGCGCCAAACTGGTCGACGCCAGCAAGTCTGCTCTGGTTTCCGATCGCCCATTCGAATACGAATTCGTCGTGCTGAACAACTCCGTGCCGAACGCGTGGGCGTTGCCAGGCGGAAAAATTGCTGTCAATCGCGGTTTGCTGACGGAGCTCAATTCGGAGGCGGAGCTGGCGGCTGTCATTGGTCACGAGATAGTGCACGCCGCTGCCAGGCATACCGCGCAGAGAATTGAAAGAAGCCAGCTTCTGCAGGTCGCGCTGCTTGGCACTGCAGTTGCGACATCCGACAGCAGCTACGGGAACATCGCAGTCGGAGGTGCGGGGCTGTTTTCGCAGATGCTGAACCAGAGCTACGGCCGTGGCGACGAGCTCGAATCCGATAAATACGGAATGCGATTCATGTCGATTGCGGGATATGACCCGCAAGGCGCGGTTGCGCTGCAGGAAACCTTTGTCAGGCTCAGTGAGGGCAGAGAGTCGGATTGGCTGAGCGGCCTTTTCGCCAGTCATCCTCCGTCACAGGAGCGCGTCAAGGCGAATCGGCAAACCGCGGCCGAGTTACCCGCCGGCGGCGAACTTGGAGTCGACCGCTACAAGGCAGCGATGGCGAAGACCATGGCGGCGAAGCCGGCCTATGACCTGTACGACGAAGGCCGCAAAGCACTGGGCGAGGACAAACCGGATGTGGCGATCGAAAAAGCGGAGGGTGCGATCGCATTGCTTCCGGAGGAGGCGAACTTCTATGCTTTGCGTGGCGACGCCAGGATCAAGCAGGAGAAATACAGTGACGCCGTCAAGGACTTCGACGATGCGATCAGGCGGCGCAACAGCTTCTTCTACTACTACCTGCAACGCGGCCGGCTGTACGAGGAGCTCGGTAGCAATGACAAGGCGGTGACCGATCTCGAGAAGAGCATAGATATGTTGCCCACCGGTCCTGCGTACTTCTCGCTGGGAAATATTGCAGCAAAGCGCGGCGACAAGGCAACAGCGATTTCACATTACAGGAAAATTGCAGGTGGCAGTGGCGAGCTCGCGAAGGCAGCGCAGGTGGAGCTTGTCAAGCTGGACCTCGAGAACAACCCGGATACCTACCTGCAAAAGCGATGCGATGCAAACAGCAACGGCGATCTGGTTGTGACTATTGGCAACGGTACGCCGGTTACGATCGCCGGTATCCGCATCGCTATCGAATACACAGACAGCGTCGGGCGACAACGGCGTGTCGACCAGCAGGTCAGCGGCCAGCTTGCCGCCGGAAAGGTGCTTAGTGTCAATACGGGACTTGGGCCGTACACGGCCGGTGCAGCGTGCCCGGTTCGCATCGTCGCCGCCAGTGTGGTCGAGAAAAAATAGCCATGAATCGGATTGCCAGCAATCTGGTATGCGCGATGATATTCGTCTTAGCGCCGATCATTGGCGCGGCCGAGACGATGAATGTGGAAATCGACTACCTTCTGGAAACCGTTGCCGAAAGTGATTGCACGTTCATCCGTAATGGCAAGGAATACGCGGCAATCGCTGCACGGGATCATCTGCAGATGAAACGCGAACGCGGCAGGAAGTACTACGAATCGACAGAGCAATTCATCGACCGCATTGCCAGCAAGAGCTCGTGGAGCGGCAAGCCCTACACGATTCGTTGCGCGGATACAGAAATAACAGCGAGCGAATGGTTTACCCGCGCCCTCGCTGATTTTCGAGCAAAGAACGGGGACATTGCCGGTCTGGTGCATTAATGCGCTAAACAGGGAATGTCTCTGTTTATGCTTTCCCGACACTTAGAGTTGTCAGCAAGTTTTTTCCGGGAATTCGTATAAACTTGCGCCATGTCATCGGCTGCACGCCTACGCTGGTTCAGACTTCTCATTCGCATGGGAATCAGTGCATTGTCGTTGATGCTATTTGCGATGCACGTAGCGTCGTCGCCGCGTTTCGAGATCATCGATCGCATCGAAAATTATCTGTATGACGTCAGGCTGAATCTCACCATGCCCGGTACGATCGACGATCGTATTGTCATCGTCGATATCGACGAGGCCAGCCAGCTGGTGCTGGGCCAGTGGCCGTGGCCACGGGATACCCTCGCCACCATTGTCGATCATCTTTTCGACGACTATTCCATCAAGGTGTTGGGTTTCGATGCATTGTTTGCCGAGGCCGAGGAAACCACTGCCGAAAGACTGATCAAACGGCTCTCCGAGAGCGTCATTGCCGACATCCCGCAGGTGCGTAGCGAACTTGAGCGACTGGCCGGGAGCCTCGACAGCAACTCTCGATTTGCCGAATCGCTGATTGCGCGCGATATCGTAACCGGATTCGTCTTCAAGGACTCGGTTGCCGCGAATGAGCCGGAATCGACCGGTGTACTGCCGGATCCGCTCATCCCTGCCGCTGCGATCGAGGGCGTAAGTATCCCGTTCGTTGAGGCGCGCGGGTTTACCGGCAGCCTGCCGGCACTTCAGGAAAACGCTGTCACCGGCGGCTTCTTTGACGCGCCGGTTATCGATTCGGACGGCGTATTTCGTCGCGCACCGCTGCTACAACGATACAGAGGTGATCTGTATGCCTCGCTGGCCCTGGCCGTAGCCCGGCAAGCGCTTGGGTCGCCACCGATCAGCCTGGCCTTCGCCGATGTTCGCAGTGACCGGATGAGTGGCGTCGAACTGGAGGCGTTGCATCTCGGTGAGCGACGGATTCCCGTGAACGAGCAGGTGACCGTATTCATCCCGTATCGCGGGCCGCAAGGCAGCTTTCCATACGTGTCGGCAAAGGACGTGTTCGACGGCAGCGCGGCGCGCGAAGTATTGCAGGATCGAATCGTATTGCTCGGGGCAAGCGCCGCGGGCCTGCTCGATTTGCGCTCGACGCCGGTCGGCCAGCGTTATATCGGTGTCGAGGCACATGCCAACCTGATTTCGGGCCTTCTGGACGAATCGATAATGCAACAACCGTCCTGGACGACCGGACTGGAATTGACGTTGTTGCTGATTATCGCGCTGCTGACGGCACTTTTATTGCCTCGACTGGCACCTATCAGCGCGCTGCTTTTCGTTGTCGGTTTAGTAGCGCTGACGATGGCGCTCAACCTGTGGATGTGGAACTCGCTTGGGCTGGTCGTGCCGCTTGCTTCGTTGCTGACTTTCACGCTGATGGCATCCGTGCTGCAAATCATCTACGGCTTCTTCATCGAGTCGCGCAACAAGCGCCACCTGTCGAGAATTTTCGGCCAGTACATTCCGCCATCGCTGGTTCAGGAAATGGATGCAAGCGGGCAGGACGCTTCACTGGAAGGTGAAAGTCGCAACATGTCGGTGCTGTTCTCAGACGTGCGCGGTTTTACGACGCTTTCGGAGAAACTGGACGCGAGAGAGCTGACGCAACTGATGAATGAATTTCTGACACCGATGACGGCGGTCATCCACGAACACCGGGGTACTATCGACAAATACATGGGCGACTGTGTAATGGCCTTCTGGGGCGCGCCGCTGGCAGACGAGGAACACGCACGGCACGCGGTGCTGGCCGGTATCGGAATGATTCGAGCGGTGCAAAATCTGGAAGAGGACTTCGCGCGCAAAGGCTGGCCACCGATCTCCGTGGGTGTAGGTGTGTCGAGCGGAATCATGAACGTCGGCAACATGGGCTCGCAGTTTCGTA
>JAOUGX010000165.1 GCA_029865385.1 Gammaproteobacteria bacterium | reverse complement strand
GCTTTGGTCTCGGAAATGTCCTTCGCTTCGATCTCGAACAGGTTCTGATCCAGTACGACGAGGTCCGCCAACTTTCCGATCTCTACCGAGCCGGTCTCCTTCTCCGTCCTGTTGACGAAAGCCGCATTGATTGTGAATGCGGCAATGGCGGTTTCCAGATCGATGCGCTCCTCCGGAATGAAGCTTTCCATGTCGTCATTCTCGGAGCTCTTCCGGGTAATGGCCGTTTCAATCTGGTGATACGGATTTGCCGTCGACACCGACCAGTCGCTGCCGAACGCGATGACCGCACCGGTATCCTGCATGCTCTTGATCGGATACAGCCAGCGTGAACGCTTTTCTCCGATGAAAGGAATGGTCAGCTCCGTTATGTAGTCATCCGCGTACGCCCACAAGGGCTGGAAATTTGCGACAACATCCAGCTCCTTGAAACGTGGAATATCGGACGGATCGAATAGCTGGATATGCGAGATGTGGTGACGATGGCCGAGCCGCCCGTTCTGCACCAGCGCTTCTTCTACGGCATCCAGCGACTGGCGGATTGCGCCGTCGCCGATCGCATGGAAATGCACCTGGAAACCCTCGGCATCGAGGCGCGCGACCACCTGTTTCAGCAGCTCCGGTTCGACCATCGGGATGCCACGCGTTTGGTCAGGCACCAGGTAAGGCTCCAGCAGTACGCCGGTGTAATTTTCCAGCACGCCGTCCTGCATGATCTTGACCGTTCGCGCATCGATCAGCCCCGAGGTGTATTTGTCGCGCAGCGCGATGATCTCCGGCACCTGGCCCATATCGCGGTCGCGATCCCACCAGATCGAGCCGACGACACGGAGGCTCAGTTCGCCGTTATCCGCGAGCCGTTTGTAAGTCTGTAGCGCCTGTTCGTCGACGCTTGCATCCTGAATGGCAGTGATGCCGAAGCTGTTCAGCAGCTTGACCGAGTATCGGAGTCCGGCGACCTTGTCGTCGATCGTCGTCGCCGGAATGTGTTTGCTCAGCAATTTCTGCGCGCCTTCCTGCAGGCTGCCGATCGGCTCGCCGGTTTGCGGATCGCGATCGATGCGGCCATCGACCGGATCCGGCGTGTCCTTGTCGATGCCGGCGATTTTCAGCGCCGCGCTGTTCGCCCAACCGGTATGCCCGTCCCGGGAACTCAGGAACACCGGCCGATCCGGCACCAGCTCGTCGAGAATGCTCTTGTTCGGCGCGCCGCCGGGACCAAAATCGGCCATCGACCATCCGCCGCCGAGGATCCAGGTCACGTCCGGGTTTGCAAGAGCGTACTCGGAAATCCTTGAGCGGTACGCGGTCACGCCGGTCAGGTCGTTCAGGTCGCAGGCCGAGGCCTCGACACCCGCGCCGATCGGATGAATGTGGGCGTCCTGGAATCCCGGCATCATCATGCGTCCCTTCAGGTCGACGACTGCGGTATCGGCACCGACATGCGCCTGCACGCCGTCATTGCTTCCGACATAGGTAATGCGGCCATCCCTGATCGCTACCGCCTCCGCCCAGGACCTTGCGGCATCCACGGTGTAAATGCGGCCATTGCGATAGACGGTATCGGCGCCCGCCAGCCCGGCATCGTCCTTGCCGCCGCAACCGGCAACGAGGCTCCCGGTCGCGAACAGGATCAGTATGTGAACGAAGTGAGACGCAAATTTCATATGGTGAGGTTCCTCGACTGGCCAGGATTCGCGGGATGGAGGGTCGGCTTGTGCCACCCGGCGGGCCATACGAGAATGCCACAGGGTTTGTGTGGAGACAGCCGTGTTTCGTATTGTGATATTGCTGGGTTTTCTGGCTCCGGTCGCGGCTTTCGGCCAGCGCCAGACGGAAAACGTCATTCTGGTTACGCTGGACGGCGTGCGCGTGCAGGAAATATTTGCCGGCATGGATCAGGCCATCGCCGAGCACTCGGCAACGGACGAGTACTCGGATATTGCTCTCGCGCGGGAGCGATACTGGCGTGATTCCGCGGTCGAGCGGCGCGAGGCTCTGATGCCGTTTTTCTGGAAGACGCTGGCGCCGCAAGGTGTGGTCCTGGGCAACCCGGAGCGCGGTAGCCGGGTTCTTGTGCGTAACAAGATCAAATGGTCCTCACCGGGTTATGTCGAGATCATGACGGGTGCTGCGCAGGCCGAAGTCGTCGACAATTCCGAGCGCCGCTACGCACACAAAACGGTTGCCGAGTTCCTCGTCAGCGAATTGAATCTCGCGAAAACCCAAGTCGCGCAGTTCGGCAGCTGGGATGGCTTCAAGCTCGCAGCATCGAGCACCGACGATGCGTTTTTCATGAACGGTGCTTACGAGGCAATCCCGCCGGCCCTTTCCACGCCAGAAATGGACACGCTCGTTGCATTGCGTGCCGACATCCAGGGCCTGTGGGAAGAAGGCAGCAACGACGTTCCTACCTTTCGGCTGGCGCAGCATTATCTCGCCCGTCATCAGCCACGATTCCTGTGGTTTGGCTTTGGCCAGACCGACGACTGGTCGCATGCCGACCGCTATGACCGGCTCCTCGAGTGCCTGCACCTGACGGACCGGTTCCTTTCCGAGCTGTGGTCAACGCTGCAATCGGATGATTTCTACAAGGGCAAAACCACGATGGTGATCACTACTGATCACGGCCGCGGCCGGGGTGCGGCCGACTGGCAGGAGCACGATGAGTCCATTCCAGGCAGCGGTGACATCTGGATAGCAGTCATCGGCCCGGATACGCCGGCCACCGGGGAAGCAGGTCCGTTGCCAACCGTCTACCAGGGCGATGTCGCGGCAACCATAGTCCAGTTATTTGGCCTCGATCCGGGCGAATTCAATCCGGACGCTGGCCCGCCGATTGCCGCGGTCTGGGGCGAGGCGGAAATGTCGGATGCCAGAAAAAAATCGTACAAACAATGACTTATCCGCAGGAACACACCGGCTCCTATTACGCCGCTAGCGCAAACGATCACAGTAAGTACGCGACCCTGCGCGGTTCGGTCAGTGCTGACGTCTGCGTCGTTGGCGCAGGTTTCACGGGAATCTCCACTGCGATTTTTTTGGCCGAACGCGGCTACGACGTTTGCGTGCTCGAAGCCAATCGCGTCGGCTTTGGCGCCTCCGGCAGGAACGGTGGACAGATGATCGCCGGCATCAGCGGTGAAAACCGCATCACAAAACATCACGGGCCCGGCATCGAAAAGCAGATGTGGGACATGCGCTGGGCGGGCCACAGGATTATTCGGGAACGTGTCGCAAAATATGGCATTGCCTGCGATCTGAAGTCCGGCTATCTCGACGTTGCCATCAAGGAGCGTCACCTGCGCGACCTCGAAGCCGATCATGCGCGACTGTCGCGACACGGATTCGCCGGAGAATTCCGGTTGCTGTCGCGAGAAGAAACGCGATCGACAATCGGCACCGACGCCTACATTGGCGCGCTGTTCAACGGTACCAACGGCCACCTGCACCCGCTGAACCTCTGTGCCGGCGAAGCCCGAGTGGCTGCTTCGCTGGGCGCCAGGCTGTACGAACAGTCGCCGGTGCGCTCGATTACCCATGGCGACACCGTGTGCGTTTCCACTGCAGATGGCAACGTCAACGCAAAATTCGCAGTGCTCGCCGGCAACGCCTACCAGTTTTTCAATCGCAAGCTCCGCGCGCGGTTTTTTCCCGTTCGCAGTTACATCATTGCGACCGAAGCACTGACGCCCGAACAAGTCGCCGACGTCAATCCACAGGATCTCGCCGTTTGCGATCCGAACTTCGTTCTCGAATATTTTCGCCTGAGCGCTGACAAGCGGCTGCTTTTCGGCGGGCGCTGCAATTACTTTGGCGAGGACCCGGAGGAAATCCGCTCACAACTGCGACCGCGCATGCAACGCGTTTATCCGCAATTATCCGGCATTGGAATCGATTACGCCTGGGGCGGGACCATTGCTGTACCGCTCAATCGGGTGCCTCAGCTCGGCCGCCTTGCACCGAATGTATTTTACGCGCAGGGATATTCGGGTCATGGCGTCAATGTCACGCACCTTGTTGGCGAAATTCTTGCCGATGCAGTCGCCGGAACGCTTGAGCGCTTCGATGTTTTTGCCGGTATCAAGCCAATCCGCATTCCCGGTGCATCGGTGTTCGCTAACCAGATGGTCTCACTGGGAATGATGTACTACGGGCTGAAAGACAGGCTTTGATCACCGATGGTCGCCTGCAATGCAGGCCAATTTGCCCGCGAGATCGGTCGGAACGGATTGGGTGGGTGCAAATTGATCTTTAGCGCGATGTCAGTCACGGCATCATGCAGTCGCCTGCAATGCAGGCTCTTACAAGAGTTCTATCGCAATTCGTGCGACCCTAATCAAAATACGCGGAAAGCGCTTTCAGGAATTCGTATTCGTCGACGCCGTGTTTGTCGACCGGTTTCGACTGCGCGCTCCACATGGCAACGACGAGGTTCCTGTCCGGATCGACGAACACGAACTGGCCGAAAATGCCGATCGCGGAATAACTCCTGC
>JAOUGX010000164.1 GCA_029865385.1 Gammaproteobacteria bacterium | reverse complement strand
CCCGAGGTAGCGCAGGACAATCTGCAAGGTTGCGTGCATCAGCGCTGCGGTCAGCGCAACGGCAATGCCGAGCGCGTATACCGCTCCCGTTGGCTGCGCCATGATAATGACGCCGCCGAAACCCACGATCACAGCCGCCCAACGGTAAGGGCCCACTTTTTCCTTGAGGAATACGATTCCGAGAACCGGGATGAACAACGATGCAGTAAACAGCAGCACCGTCGTTTCCGCCATTGGCATCAATGAATAGGCAGCGAACGTGGTCATAAGTGATACGCAGCCGATGATGGCGCGTAAACCGACAATACCGGGCTTGCTGCGGATTACGAGAATGTCGCGACGGCCGAAAGCAAATACCAGGATCAGGAACGGCATGCAGGCAATCAGGTTCCTGTAAAATGCAATCTCGATGACCGAGTGGCTGGTGCTTAGCAGCTTGGCGAACACGTTCATTACCGTAAACATGAAAAACGCACCCATGGCGGCGCTCATGCCGAGTACGACATGTTCCTGGTGTGTTGCTGTGGATTTGTCCGGCGTCATTTTCGAGTTATTACGACTGGCGATGCCGGATTATCGCGGGATCGTTACTGGACGACCAGCTTGAAGGCGAAGTTCGCCTGTGGATCGCCGGCTCCGGCACTGCCGAGAAACACATTCTTCGGGTTGATGCGGATGTTGGTTACCGCGAGATCGGTGCCATTGGTGTCAGCCACGGGCGTGTAGCTGTACGTTGCGCCATTGTTGTTCGAAAATGCCAGGTCGTCGCTTGTATTGCCGAGAGTAACAAACGTGTAGCTGAGCCCGCTTGGCGGACTGCCGTTCGTAAATTGTACGGGCCCTGCGGTTGCCCCGTTGAAATCGACAACACGCAAAGCCATGTTGGGCGGAATTGCCTCTGTTATCACGAGCGAACCGGAATCGGCCGTTCCGGCCGATGAATTCCGCACGTTGGTGATGTTCAGCATGACAGCGCCCGGGATGGATTTCTGGTTGGTCGTGTTGTTCAACGGATCGGAAAACGCCTGGGTGGTGCGGGTCACCGTCAGCTCCGGACAGTTGCTTATCTGCACCGGGCCCACCGCGACGGTGGGCTCGACCACCGGGCACTTGCGACTGGCGAGCGGGATATTCGCCAAGGACAGAGCGAGCCAGGAACCGCCGGGCCGCTGGAATTGCGCCGTCAGTCCACCGTCGCAACAGCCCTCGAAGCCGAGAATCCTGAGACTGTGAATCCCGGCGCTGAGGTTGATGGATCCCTGCAGTATCTGGCTGGTGTTGTTCCAGTTATTGGCCCACCACAGATCGACATTCCATTTTTCATCCAGCGCGATGTCGTCCACGTAAAGTCCGCCGCCGCGGCCGAAATCGGCGCCGTAACGGAACCGCCACAGGCCGGCCTGTGCCGGCGTCACCTCGAAAAAGACCTCGGCGAACAGGCCGAAGTCTCCGTTTCGGGAAGGAGGCGAGAACAACCCGACGTTGGTGACGCCGGTGTAGGCGCTGATGAAGGTGCAGCCGTAACCGAGCGTGCTCGGATTTGCGGCCGCAAACGCCGCTTCGGCGGTTGCGCGACTGTTCGGATCGACGGTCGAATTGCGTGTGTGGAATTTGAGTCCGGGTTCAGTGAAGGTCGTGATCGTCGACCCGGCCGGCGTACCCGGCGGTGCACCGAAGTAAAGGTAGACCGTGGTGTTGCCTGCGGGAATCGACGGCACGCGTATCCAGATTACGGCCGTGCGCGCCGTCGCATTCCATTGCTCGATGGAATAGCTGATAAGTGTCGTATCGTTCGGCGCGACGGCACGAAGGTCGCTACCCAGCAGGCTCCAGTTAAACTGCGGCGGCGTATTCAGCGCGTTCAGATTCACACGCACCTGGTAATCGACCAGGGCCGCACCTGGCCCCTTGCTGACGGTAACCGGCAGTCGGTAGTCCCAGCTGCAGTTCCACCACGCGCCGGCCGGCGCGGCTGCCAGGACCAGCATCAGGATGGCCAGTTGCTTCTTGATCACGCGCGCCTCGGACTTCAGGGCTCAACTGGCGCGAATACTACCAGCCGAAGTCCGTCCAACCTATGCTCTGGTTCGCATTTACCTGTGCTGTCGCCTCAGTTGATCAGATCGTCGATTTTCAGTTGCCGAACTATGGCCCTGGCTTCTTCCTGCAGTACCTGGTCCATGCTCTCCTTATCGAAACAGGTGGACTGGATAGTCCACGCTCGCGCGTTGCTGGCCGCATCGTACAGGCTGGTGACAGCGACAACGGTATGCGCGATGAGTACCGAGTCCGGGAGTTTGAGCACTTTCTGGTCATACAGAAAATAGTCGGCGGGATCGCCCCCACGGCACTCGAAAAGGACCTCGGTGCGGCCTTCCTCGAATTCGACCTGTTTGTCCACGCTGACAATGTGAGTGACCAGGATCGCGTCGGCGCCGGCTTCGCTTGCCGCACTGTCGATGTCGTCCTGCAGCACCGTGGGCGTAAGGCCCCGCATCTTGTAAGCTGCGACGGCCTCGTTGTTGCCGGCGTTGAGATTCTCAGTCAGCAGGGTCTCAAGGCGGCGGCGCTCGTCAACGTCGGTAGCAATGCCGACCACGAGGATTTTTTCGTAGGGACCGTCGTTTACGGAACGATCCTCATACAACTTGACGATCTCGATTTGCGGCGCGCAAGCGAAAATCACCAGCAACGCCGGTGTCAAACACTTGCCCGGTGAAAATAGACCTGACACTCTCGGACACCGTTCCACTGTTGGTAGCAAATTATGCTACGCGCATCGTGAACGTACACTATCGGTACTTTCCACTAGAACCTGTCTTATACGCGAATTTACCTAAGGCCTGCTGTTGGCAGAGATGCGAAAATGACCGGGTTGGATCAACGAAAAACGCGAGGACCATCATGACCAGTCCGCAATCGGCGCCGCCCCGGGGAGATCTTTTCGAGGTTGCACAGCAACAATTTCAGCGCGCACTGGCGTGGATAGAAGACCTGAAAATGGGCCTGATCGAGTACTTGATCAGCCCGGAAAAAATCACGCACGTGCGTTTCTCGGTCAACATGGATGACGAATCGGTACGCACGTTTCATGGTTTCCGTGTTCTGCACAACAGCACGCGGGGGCCCGGCAAGGGCGGTATTCGCTACCACCCTGCCGTCACCGAGCATGAAGTCAGCGCACTTGCCGCATTCATGACGTGGAAGACGGCGATCGCCGGCGTGCCGTTCGGTGGTGCCAAAGGTGGTGTTGTCTGCAATCCGAAAGAGCTGAGCCGTGCCGAGCAGCGCCGTATCACGCGACGTTTTGTCATGGCACTCGGCGACGTGATTGGTCCGCATACCGATGTGCCTGCCCCCGATCTCTATACGAATGCGGAAACCATGGCATGGATATACGACACATTCGATGTCATGCATCCTGGAGAAAACAACCGGGCCGTGGTGACCGGCAAGCCGATCGAGCTGGGAGGTTCGCTGGGTCGGGACGAGGCGACGGGCCGCGGTTGCCTGTACGCCACGCAACAACTGCTGAAACGCGGCGGCGTGCCTGGGCTGCAGAACCTGGATGGCACGCGCGTGGCAATTCAGGGTCTCGGCAACGTCGGCGCGACCTGCATGCAACTTTTCCATGCAGCCGGCGCGAGCATCGTCGCTGTCAGCGATTCGTCAGGTGGCGTTTTCGATGCAAAGGGACTCGATCCCGAAACCGTACTCGATCACAAACGCGATTGCGGCTCGATCGTGGGCTTGCCGGGCGCGGTGTCCATAAGCAACGACGACCTGCTGGCAAGCGATTGTGACATCCTGATTCCCGGTGCGCTGGAATGCCAGATTCACGATGGCAATGCGCAGCGTGTCCGGGCCAAGCTGGTCGTCGAAGCGGCCAACGGCCCGGTGACCCCGGCCGCAGACGAAATACTGGAGAGAAAAAGTATCGTCGTGTTGCCGGACATACTCGCCAATGCCGGGGGTGTTGTCGTCAGCTACTTCGAGTGGGTACAAAACCTCGAAAACCAGCAGTGGGAGCTGGACGAAATTCGAGCCCGCCTCGAAAAACGCATGGTAAAGGCAGTTGACGACGTTCTTGCCCGCAGGGAATTACTCAAGGCGAACCATGACAGTGACAAGCAGAAGCGGCGCATGGCGCCGACGCTGCGCGATGCTGCGCTGGTGACGGCAATCCGGCGCGTTGCCGACGTTACCCTGCAACGGGACATCTGGTTGTAAGGGCGAAAACCCGATCTAACTTGGTCAGGTGCCGAATTCGATTCGGCGTTTCAAGCGTCGCGCAACCGGTTTCGTTAAGATGGGCGCCCCATTCATTGCCCAAATTCGCCCATGAGCTACCTGGAACAAGCCCTGATCTATATTGGCGCAGCTGTCGTCGCGGTGCCGCTCGCGAGACGCCTCGGCTTCGGATCGGTTCTCGGTTACCTCGGGGCAGGCGTCATCATAGGACCGGCAGCACTCGGATTCATCAGCGACGTCGAATACGTACTGCACTTCGCCG
>JAOUGX010000163.1 GCA_029865385.1 Gammaproteobacteria bacterium | reverse complement strand
TCCTGAACGGTACGCAGGTGGCTATCGGCGCCTCGCTGATCTCGCCCTGGGCCGAGGTCTTCGGTGCGGCCGCGCCGGACTTCACGCTGCCGGGTGCTTATTACCCGCCCGCCAAGACCGGCTTGCGTGGCAGCCACGATGGCGCATGGGAAACGATGCATGCCCTGGTCAGTGGCAAATGCTGGCCGCGCGCGGAGCCGGACGAAAATTACGACCTCGTCGTCGTCGGCGGCGGCATCAGCGGCCTTTCCGCGGCCTGGTTCTATCGAAAGGACCATCCGGATGCCCGCGTCCTGGTGCTCGACAATCACGACGATTTCGGCGGTCACGCCAAACGCAACGAGTTCTCGATCAATGGCCGCACCCGCATTGGCTACGGTGGGACCGAGTCCATCGATACACCCTCGGCCTACAGCCAGGTGGCAAAAGACCTGCTGGTCGAGATCGGCATCGATGTGCAGAAGTTCTACGATGCATACGACCAGAGTCTTTATTCTTCACTTGGTCTTGCAAAGGGAATTGTTTTCGACGAGCAGGGTTTCGGCAGGCAGAAGCTGGTGACCGGCTATGGCAAGAAGTCCTGGAAAGACTTCGCAGCCGAAGCACCGCTGAGCAGGAAGGCCAGGGCGGACTTCATCCGCGTGCAAACCGACGAACGCGATTATCTGCCGGGACTGAGCTTCGAAGAGAAGTACGAAATCCTGCGGCGAACCAGCTATTACGATTTCCTCAAAGATTATGCGAAGGTCGATCAGCAGGTGCTGGAGATCTATCGTCGCTGGGGCATGAGTTTCTGGTGCGTCGGTATCGACGAAGTGCCGACGACGTCGATCCAGTCCTACGACGGCGGCATGCCCGGCGTCGATCACACGCTGGTGCGAACCGGCTATCGTGGCGACGAGCCCTACATTTTTCATTTTCCCGACGGCAACGCCTCGGTTGCGCGCCTGCTCGTACGCAAATTGCTGCCACAGGCTGTGCCGGGCAACACCATGGAGGATGTCGTTACCTCGAAGATCGATTACTCGCAGCTCGACAGGAAAGGCAGCGATACACGCATACGTCTGAACAGCACGGTGGTCAACGTGACACATACCGGCGACGAAAGTGCGGTCGATATTCAGTTCATTAACGGAGGCAATGCTTACAGCGTGCGCGCTTCACGGTGCATCCTGGCGTGCTACAACAGCGCCATTCCCTACCTGTGCCCCGAACTGCCGCAAAAACAAAAGGACGGTCTGGCGTACAACGTCAAGATTCCGTTGACCTATACCAAGGTGATGGTGCCGAACTGGCGTCCGTTCGCCGAACTGGGCATGGACTTCGCTTACTACACGAACGCGTTCTACAAGCAGGTCGAGCTCGACTACCCCGTCTCCATCGGCGACTACCAATTCAGCAAGTCTCCGGACGAGCCAATGGTCTTGCACATGTGTCACGTACACCATTCGCCCGACATTCAGGGTCCGGAACAATGGCGCGAAGGCCGGCGGCGCTTGCTCGGCACGCCGTTCAGCGTGTTCGAGGATCATGTGCGCGACCAGCTCGACCAGGCCCTTTCCGGCGCGGGCTTCGACGCGGATCGCGATATTCACGCCATTACCGTGAACCGCTGGGCACACGGCTACGCGTACAGCCCGGGCCTGATCTGGGAGCCGGACTACGCCACCAATGACGAAAAGCCCTGGGTCATCGGCCGGCAGCCTTACGGCCGGATCACCATTGCGAACTCGGATTCCGCGGCACGGGCGGACACCAATGCAGCAATCACGCAGGGTTATCGCGCGGTCGCTGAATTGATGAACATCTGACCTGCCCGCATCGCGTTGCCGTGGACTTCATGCGGGATTTGCGCATAGCCAGCCGGAGTAAGTAACGACATGGCCGATCAACGGAAAACCGATTTCGACGTGAAAACGGAACCGGCCGTCTTCTACGTATTCGAGCATCCGGCCACGCGGTAAAAGACAATCGGGCATAGGAATTCCGAAGAACTGCCAGCACTTTGGCAGCAGATACAGCTTGCCGTTGTCGGTCACCAGCGCCATACCAATGCGCACCGGGCCGAATCGTTCGCGGAACAGATTCGCGTACGCACCCATCTGACCTGCTGTCAGTTCGCTGCAGAAGCGGTGCCCGTCGAAATTGCGCTTCCAGACCTCCTTGTCGTCGTCGCGAGTCAATGTCACCTGCACCGGCATCGTGCTGCCAGCCGGCGGAAAGCCGACGATCGTTGCGATCAGTCGTGCAAGCGGCGACGAGCCGCGTGTGACGCTGGCCTGCCCGCTCCAGTCGGACGATTCCCGAACGTCGTGCAAGTCGCGCAATGCTTGCGGCAATTCGAGCCAGCGGCTGCCGAGGATGCGTCGCACGAGCGGCGGCGTTTTCGATGACGAACGTTCGCCATAACTGACTCGCAGCGAGGCAAACAGCGCTGCGAAATCCTCGAGTTCCAGTTCGTCAGTTGCAGGCCGGGCACCGGGAAGCGGCGCGCGACCGCTGGCGCAGGCGCGAATGATGGCTTCGGCGGCCAGCGTCGGGATGACCGGTCCGTCTTCGCCTTCGGCAACGAGATCCCAGCAACAGGTAACGTGGTGGCCGCTCAAGTCCGTACCGGCTAACTCGACGAACATGCCGCCGCGGTGCGCACCGAAACTCCAGCGACTGAGCACGTAGTGCATCACTGGAACGAAGGAACTCAGCGACCTGAACAATCCCGAGTGCACCGCCGCTGCAAGGACGCGCAAAAGCCAGTGATATACGGCCGGTACCGGCGCGGCACCGAACCATGTGTTTCTCAATTGCGGATCCAGCGATTCCGACAACGCCAGGTCCGGTATGTCGACCAGTGAAAAACGGCGGCGCCGCAATGGAAGCGCACCCGGCGCTGCGATCGAATAGTCCTGCGTATCGCAGACGGCAATACCCGTCGTGCGTTTGCCATCGCGTGTCAGACTGACTGCCTTGCCGGCATACGCGGCGATCGCTTGCACGATGCTGATCCCGACGCCGGCGTGAGGCGAGGGCGCAATGCCACCGCGAAACGATTCGACTGTCGTGAAATGCCTGGCCAGCTGACGATACACGGCGGAGGTCAGCGCCGGCGAAGTGCTCGCGCCGGAAATCGCGAATACACGGGATTGCATGGCTTGCTCATTGAGTGCATCGATACCGGCGACGAAGCCGCTGTCGTCGGCGAGGTCGAGGTAATGGGCTCCGACTTTGATGGCGGACTTCGCAACGCGGTAGCGATCGTTGCCGTAGGCCTGGAACGGTCCCGATGCGTCGACGACGATATCGGGCGCGATGTCCTGAAGCTGCGCATCGACAGCGCCATCCCTGTCGAAACGTGTCGATTGCAGATTTGCGACCGCATTCAGGCCGCTGATAAAAACCCTGGCTTTCTCCTCACTGCGCCCGGCGACCAATAGTTCGAGTCCCGCTTGCGAGGCCAGGCGCCGGACGAGGTGGCCGCCAAAGGTACCGTAACCGCCGATCACCAGGACGCGCATTTTTTCCGAGGGGTCGTTCATTCGATTGAATCGCTGATTATGTCGTGTCCCTTTAACTAGCATGCCTCTGGTGCCCGTTGCCCGCTTTCCTGCCGGCAGCAAGGGCCTGTCGGCTTCCATATTATCTTTTATTTCTGTATAAACAGAAACAACAGAAGCGACAATTTCAAGGCTGCGGACCGCAGCGGGGAGCTTCGATGAACGACCCAGACCGAGCCATAACTGTCCCCGACAGCGAGCCGGGCAGGCGAGCATCGTTACTCCTTTACGACAGAAGCTACAGGGACGCACTGGGCAGCGCGGCCTGGCAGCGCCTCAAGCCCGAGATACGCCGCCGTTTCTCCGTCAAACCCGGGACGTCGAGCAGCATCCGTTACGCCGGCATCATGCACCGCGTGGAGCTGTCATGCATGGGTTGGCTGTTTGCACAGTTCTGCCGGTTGTTTGGCACACCGCTGGCGCCCACCCGCGGCCGGGAGGTCCCGGTCGAAATCAATCTCGTGCCGGACGACCGCCTGGGCGGGACGGCATGGAATCGGCACTACGCCTTCGACAGTGCAAAACCGTATACAGTGACGTCGACCAAAAGTTTCGACGCGAACGGCACTTTGGCGGAACACATTGGTAACGGATTTTCGATGGCCTTGCGCCCGTACGAGCGACGCCGCGATCTGGTCTTTGCCAGTCTCGGCTACTTCATTCAATTCGCAGGACGCAAGCGGCGTATTCCGGACTGGCTGACACCCGGTGTGACCACCGTGACCCACGAGCAGATCCGCGGCAGGCTTTTCCGCTTCACGCTGTCTGTCGATCACCCGCTGCTCGGGAGAACCGTGTATCAGCGTGGTGAATTCAAATCGGCTTGAGATTCGGCCAAGGTCAGTGGAAGTTCGCGCTTCGCAAATGACTGACATGATCGGCGTGGTGAGAGCCGACCAGTCGCTGAACCGGCGCAGCGAGAGCAAAGATACCGATGACGATCATCAGCGCGCCGGCAGCCCG
>JAOUGX010000068.1 GCA_029865385.1 Gammaproteobacteria bacterium | reverse complement strand
CAGTGCGAGAATCCGCGTGTGCCGAGCATCGCATAATACAGTGGATCGAGCGGACTCAACTGCATTGCTAGGTCGACGTGTTCGCGACCTTCGAGTCCGTTGCCCGCCATCGTTTCCGTCCACGCGCGCGCGTAATTGCCCTGCGCATAATTCGGGCTGAGCGAAGTCGAGCGTTCGAGCCATGCGAGTGCACGATCGAGGTCGCCCTCCAGCCAGAAACTGCGCCCCATGGTGAAATTGACGAACGGGTCGAGCTGATCGATATCGACACCGCGTTGCGCGCAGCTGCGAGCCAGCGCGATTTCGCCCGCGACATCGTCTGTCTGTCGCATGAAGGCGGTCTGGAAATGCACGAATGAAAGTCCCGCGTGTGCACGTGCGAATCCCGGATCTTTTGCCACTGCTCTGCCGAAGAGGTCGGCCGCGATAGCGTTGTCTTTTCGATTGAAGCGATAGATGTGCTGCAAGCCGAGGTGATAAGCAGACCATGCATCGAGATTATCGGTCACCGTGAGGCGTGCACCCGCTGCTTCGTGCAGCGGAATCTGGATCTCGAGCGACGTGAGTATCTTCGAACGAATCTCGGCGCGCACCGCGTGCACGTCATCAATGAAACCAGTGTAGCGTTCGGCCCAGACGACGTCGCCACCGCGCGTATCGACCAGGTCAGTCGTTACCAGAAGCTGCCGGCCGCTTATTTCGACGGTGCCGGATAAGCAGTAGCGAACGCCAAGCAGGCGACCGACCTCGCGTGAATCGAGTTCATGTCCACGCAATCGAAATGACGACGCTCTGGCGATGACGAACAGCCAGCGCAGGCGTGCAAGCTCCGTGATCAATTCGTGTGCAAGACCGTCCGCAATTGTTTCGTGAGCGCCGGCATCGCCGATAAGGCGAAACGGCAGAACGGCAATTGACGGACGCGACTGCGCGTCGGCGCTTGCGGCCGAGAGTTCGTCGGGGGCGGGGACAGTATGTACCCGGACTTCATCCCGATGCGCACGCACCTCGGCTACGAAGCGAAAACCCTGGCCATGGATGGTCTTGATGAATCGCTGCGACTTGCCGTCGTCGCCCAGGACTTTTCGCGCCGACTTCACGCGGCTGGCCAGTGCGGAGTCCGTGACGATGCGTCCGTCCCATACCTTTTCGAAGATCTCGTCTTTGGAAACGAGGCGCTCGCGGTGTTCGACGAGAAAGGCGAGCAGGGCAAAGACCTGGGGTTCCAGTGCTTGCGGCCGGCCGTTCGTTCGAAGCTCGGCCTTGGCCAGGTCGAGCTCGAAAGGGTCGAACTGATAAATCATGGCAGCGAGGATAAAGCACTCCGCTGACATCGCCTAGAAACGCCAGGCGTATCTTCATGAAACCTCCATGCAATCTCCAAGCTTGGGCCGGTGGCAGGGGGTACAAATACGTCCACTAGCGACGGACGTTCCGCGTTGATCGCCAGATCTAAGGAGCGAAATAATGAAAGAGCCACGAAATCATATGCCGACCCGCCTGGAAGCCGGCGGCGTCTGCATCCAGGCGCAGGACTGGGGCGACATCAATGTCGCTCGCATCCGCTTCCCGAAGGGCGCGGACGCTGCGCCATTGCTGATCGGCCTGCCGCAAGACCTGTGCCAATGCCCGCACTGGGGCACCGTTTTGAAGGGATCAATCCACGTGAGCTACGCGGACGGTCGCAAAGAGACGGTATGTGCCGGCGACGTCTACTACTGGCCTCCCGGCCACACCGTCCGGGTCGACGAGGACTACGAGGCCGTAGAGTTCAGCCCGAGCGGGCCGATGGGCGAAGTCATTGAACACCTGAAGTCAAAACTTGAAAACTGAGAGGAGAAGCTAATGCCACTGGTAACAATCGATGTAATAAAGAACGTTTTTACACCGCAACAGAAAGAACAGCTGATCGAGAAGGTCACCGCCGCGATGATCGAGGTGGAAGGCGAGAACATGCGGCCTGTCACCTGGGTTCGAATCAATGAATTCGAAAGCGGCGACTGGGCTATCGGCGGCAAGCGCCTTGCGGCTACCGATGTGCACGCGATGGCCAAGGGAAAGGCAGCTTAGAGATCCGGGGCCGAACTACCGGCCCCGCTTTCTATCGTCGCAGCTCCGAGAGGCGTTGTTGCAGCACGCTGTGCTCGCGCTCGGCCAGTCCGCTTCGCAGGTAAAGTTCGGCGGCCTTGCAGACTTCCTTGAGCAGGCGATTTTCGTCGCGCAATTGCAGGAAAGCCCTTGGCAGCTTGTCGGATGCGCCGCTATCCAGCGATGCCTTGGCCTGTCGATTGGCCTCGGTCATGTCGGCATCCGAAATTCGGCTTTTCGCCTCCGGTCCCGGCGGTTCGCGAAGACTGCCGTCTCCTCTCGGAATCTGCATCAGCAAGTGATTGATTAGGTCGGTTGAAGTAACGATTCCGACCAAAAGATTGCCAGGCTCCACGACCGGCAAAGCATGGAAGGAGCCTTCGCCCAGCTTGGTCGCAACGTCGATCAGGTCGGCCGAAATATCCAGCGTCACCGGCTCGGCCTCCATGATCTGGCTAACTTTGACGGTTTCCAGTGCCAGCGGGCGCTCGCGCAGTATATGGAGTTTGAGGAAGTCCGAGGTCGAAAGCATGCCGATGAGCACGCCGTTCTCCACCACCGGCAGATGGTGAATAGCATGGCTTTCGAGCAGCTTCTTGGCGCTGGCAACGCTGTCGTCCGGCCCGATAGTAAGCGGGTCCGGCGTCATGATCCTTCTTATGGCGATATCGCGCATATTCGACAATTGTTGATCCAATCGCCGGCTGACGGGTATCCGCAATTGCCGCAGTACCCAATGGAAACGGGTAATTCGGGGACGGCGACCCGCATCCGTGTGGTTCCGGCCACAAATACGGCGCTTCAGCCGTACACAAGTCCGGCGCAATTAGTAAACTGAGTCCGAATTCCATTTCGAGACTGAAGATGTCCGACGAAAAGTGGCAAGACGCAGGTGATGTGGTGGAGCTGTCGACAAGGCCGCTGCAGCAAATAATGGTGGGCCGCAACAAGGTCGCAATATCTTTCGTCGACGGGAAGTTCGGTGCGGTTCACGGTGCCTGCAATCATGTCGGCGGTCCGCTGGGGCAGGGCACGCTGGATGGCGACTACATCGTTTGCCCGTGGCACAACTGGAAATTTCATCGCGTGACCGGTGTCGGCGAACCCGGGTTCGAAGAAGACCGCGTGCCGCGATTTGAATGCAAGGTGGAAAACGGCCGGTTGCTGGTCAGCCAGGCTGCAGTTACCAGCCGGCAAAGAAAGCCGCACGCGAAGCACCCCCTCGATCGCGACACGATTCGCGAGCCGGGGCCGATTCGCGTAGTGGGTATCTCGACCACGGTAATGGACACCGATCATCCGCGCTATTCAACGTCCGAGGCGTTGCTGGAAAGCGCGCTCGACCACGGCCGCAGCAAGCACGGGCTCCAGACGCGCCTGGTGAAGCTGCGTGAGAAGTCCTTTCGTGCCTGCGAGGGCTACTACTCAAAGAGCGCGCAGGCCTGTACCTGGCCCTGCAGCATTTCTCAGATGGATGCGAAAGACGGAATGAACGACGTCTACGAAAACCTGGTGTTCTGGGGCGACGTCGTATTGATAGCAACGCCCATTCGCTGGGCCGCGGCAAGCTCACTGTATTTCAAAATGGCGGAGCGGCTGAATGCCGTGCAGAACCAGATCACGCTGAAGAATCGGGTGATGCTCAAGAACAAAGTCGCCGGACTCATCGTGACCGGCGGGCAGGACAACGTGCAGGCAGTCGTGGGACAGATGATGCTGTTCTTCGGCGAGCTGGGAATGCAGTTTCCGCAATTCCCTTTCATAGCCCACAGCCGCGGCTGGACCGCCGAAGACATGGAACGCAATGTCGAGATGGTGCAGAACAGCGAGGAATTGCACGATGGCGCGCGGGCGTTGCTCGATCGCTGCCTGGATCTGTCAGGCCGGCTGCAGGCCGGTCATGCAACGGAGTTCAGGCGCGCTGGCCGCAAAGCGTCGGGGATCGAAAAGAGGCGGCACGGCGAATCAAGTTGAGGGCGTTCCGAGCAATCGGTCAGTGCGAAGAACGGCGTGACGAAGCAATCCTGGTGTTATTGAATATTCAGCTACGAGATTGCTTCGCTGCGCTCGCAATGACGGAAATTTTCCGTGCCGCGTCGGACCTTTTCCGTAGTCAGGTGGCCAGCATGCCGAGTTTTTGCCGTTCGCTGTTGGCACGGCGAATGGCTTCCTGCTCCAATTCGATGAAGCGCGGATCGCTGCGATAGCGGTTGAACTGGGTCGAATAGAATCCGGCAGTCACGTAGAAGCCGGCGTCCATCGATTTGCGCAGATTGGCGAGCATGGCGTCGACGTCGCCATTCAATGCTGCGTTCTCGGCCTTGTTCATCCAGAAAAACAAATTATCGGCGCCGTTTCGCAGCTGCGCATCAAGCAACTGCCTGGTTTCCTGCAGAACACGCTGCGCTTCCTCGTCGCGTCCGGTCGCCTGCAACGCATAGGAAACATTGGTCAGGTGCGGGGCGCCCCAGAGTTGCGCAGGGCGCGGCTGTGCAGCAATCCAGTCATTCCCTTCACCGGCCAGTTGTTCGAGAAAGGCGATCAGGTCACCGGGGCGGTCCTGCAATAACATCCAGTCGCCAATGCCCCGCAAACTGCCTTCGTCGTAGACGAGCAGCTGCAATGAACTGAATGCAATGCTGGCCTCGTCGTGGCGGCCGGCAAGTTCCAGCGGCACAAGCTTGTCCGCATTGTCGGCGACTTCAATCGCGGCATCGTAATCGCCGACAAAAAGCAGGGCCGTGCTGTACCAGAGCCGTATGACGCTTGCGCTCCTGTTGTAATCGTAGGCTTTGGCAAGCTCTTCAATTCCGGCAGCGAGTTGTCCGTTCGCCATAGCCAGCGCACCGCGCGCGAAAAGCACATTGGGCGATTCACCGGTTATCCTTTCAACGCGCCGGACCAGCGCATCGGCGCGATCCGTCTTCCTGCTTTGTATGTAGGCAAACATCAGGTTATTGAACGCCGGCGGAAACAGCGGATCGCGTTCGACCACGGATTCGTACAGGCGCACGGTCTCATCGTAGTTGTCTGCACCCGAGAGCTCATTGGCGAGCCAGTTGATGGCGTTGGTCATGTTCGGGTTGATCTCTAGCGCTTTGCGCAGGCTGGCAATTGCATTCGGGTCGCCGGTGAGGCTGCCTTGTGAATACCAGAGGCCCAGTACGGCATGCGCTTCGGCCAGGTCCGGATCGTCGGCCAGTGCCCGATCAAGCAGCGGTTTGCTCATCTGCAGTGCGAGTGCCTCCGGAATATCGCCATATGCACCATCCGAATTTGACAGCAGCAACAACGAAAGAGCTTTCTGCGCCAGGGCCGGCGCATAGTCCGGGTCGATAGCCAGTGCTTCGTCCAGCACGACGGAGGCTCGTTCCATTAAATCCCGGTCCCTGGTGGTGATCCACTGCCGCGCTTGCAAGTATTTCTCGTAAGCCTCGACCTCTGTGGTCGTCGACTTCTCCACCGTGTCATCGCCGAGAATCGCCGCTCGCATGGCGGTAGCAATTTCTCGCGCAATGTCGTCTTGCACTTCAAATATATCGGTCAGCTCGCGATCGTAATTCTTGGAAAACAGGTGAAAGCCATCGGTTGCTTTTACCAGCTGCGCAGTGACACGAATCCGGTCGCCCGAGGTGCGCACCGAACCCTCCAGGATGTGCGCCACCTCGAGAATTTCGCCGATTTCGCGCAGGTCGCGATTCTGGTTCTTGAATGCAAAGGACGATGTGCGGCCGGCCACCTTGAGATCGGGAATTTGTGCGAGCACATTGAGCAACTCTTCGGATATGCCTTCCGCAAAATATTCCTGGTCGCCGGCCGGTGACAGGTCCTGGAACGCGAGTACCGCGATGGATTTGTCTGCGACATCGGCGGCAACGGACGGTGGTGAATCCACACTCGGCACCAAGCGCTCCGCAGCGACGATGATCAGCACGACGATCAGCAATCCAATGGTGATGCGGTCGAGCTTATGTGCCGTGGTTCGGGTTACCGACTCGTCTCTTCGAACATCCTTCTCTCGCTTCAGGCCCTCGGGCGTCAGCTCGAATGCCCAGGAGAAGATGATGACCAGCGGGAATCCGAGCGCGAGCGCCAGCATGAAGACCTGCATGACCCAGTCCGGGGCACCGATGTTATCGAGCACCAGGTCTGCTATTTGCAACAGCACCCACGCGGCCACGGCGTAGGCTATTGCGACACGAATCACGTTTCGTCGCGTCAGTTCCTGGATGAGATTATTCAAGTAGGGTTTCCAGCGCTTCTTTCGGCAAAGTATACGGGATATGCGCCGGCTTGGTATCTGCGCGGCATACTGGCAGCAGGAAAAGAGGTCGGATGGACTTATTCGCAGTTAAGTCGGTTCGATTCCGATTTTGGCGGCAACTGTCGTTGCATACATGCGGCGCCACAGCCAGACACCGGCTATGCCAATGAACGGCGAGGTGACCAGTCCCGGAAAGTAGCCACCGGTTACGATCGCCAGTATAGGGTGCCCTATGCCGTTGATGATTCCGGCGATAGCAAGAAACCACGCGGCAAAGTACGCGGCCGGTTGCGCCAGGCGCAGACCGGGAATTGCGGCAACCCAAATTGCGATCCAGGTCAGATTGAAAATAATAAAGAAAGTAGGCGACATCGGCGGCAGGCCGAACAGGGCCGGAAATTTTACGTGAAACCCGGTCGCCAGCTCTTCGCCGAAGTGTGCGGCCTGAATCGCTACGGCAACAGCGAGCGCATTCGATGCGTCTATGCGCTCCCTGACATTGTCCGGATGCGATCTACGGACAAACGCCAGCGCCAACGCGACCAGTGCAGCGACGCCCAGAATTATCATGCTGGGGAGTATGCCGGTCACAGGATCCATCCCTGTAGACTACACGGTATGCTGCGATGCAGGCGGTCGTCGCATTTTAGGCCGCTAACACAGAATTTCTCTCTTGATGGCTTCATGGCCGGACAGTTTACTCCGTTGTATCTGTTCATCCCATTTCACTCGGCGAGGCGAAATCCCAGCCGGGTACTTCCTTTCTGGCTTATGGGTCTGCCGTGGAATTCACCGGGCTCGAATCGCCATTGCTGCACCGCTTCGACAACGGCCTCATCGAATACGTCTTTGGGCTCCGCCTCTTTTATACGTATGTCGGTGGTCTCGCCGCTGGTGTTGACCGTGAATTCGACGAGGACCCAGCCGGAGAGGCCGCGCATTTCGGCGCGCTTCGGATACTTCGGCGCCACCGTCTTTAGCGCAACCAGTTCGTCCAGGCGGCGTACCCTGTTCGATTCAGCCTCAACGAGCGCACTCTCGAGCAATTCCTGCAGGTCCGCGAAATCGTCCGACTCGCCACCCAGCTCGATTGCGGCAGCGAGCAGTTTTTCTGCGGCAGGCAGCCTGCCCGCGGCGATTTCCAGTTCCGTGCCGAGCTTGAGCGCCGTAATCAGTTCCCCGGCCAGTCGTTCACGTTCGCTGCGCCAGGAGTTTCGCTCGGCAAGAAGGTCCTTTGCGCTGGAGCCGGCAGGCGCAATCAAGTTTCCTTGCTGAATCGCAGTCTCGATTCGATTGACCCAGGCTGCCCTGGCATCGTTTGCAGCCAATTGAGCCCGCTGGCGCCTGTCCTGCTCTGCCGCCTCGCGGGCTGCTTTGATGTCTGCGATCGTACTTTTTACTGTCGCAAACTCGTCTGCGCGCCGGCCCGGCAAGGCTTGAGCGAGTGCAAGAGTGGCCGATGCTTCGTCATCCTTGCCGTCCCGTGCTTGCTCGATCGCCTCGAGGATCCGCTGTTCCTTATAGCTGTCGAGTGCCTGCCGCGTGCCGGTGACCAATGAATGTTCCGGCCGCGCTTCGGCAACGAGAGACGCAATTGCGTACGCCTCTGCGTATTCGCCTTCGGCAAGATGGTCTTCAACGGTCTGCGCGACGCCGGCCAGCATGGTGTCGAGCTCGGCGTTGGCGACCGCATGTTGCGGATCGGCGGCCAGTACGCTGCCGTAGTAATGAAGAGCACTCTGGTCGCGCGGGAATATCAGAATTTCAGCTGCCGATGCCAGTCGTGCCTTTCGAAGCTGGGTTTCGATATCTGTCGCTTCTATTGTCACTTGCTCGCTGTCAGCAACGACCCTCTCAGGAGTCGCCGCATTCTCCGGCAACTTGGCCATGTCGATTGCTGAGTCCTGATACGCCGGGGCATCCGGCACGTCGGGCTCGAGCAGGAACCAGCCGCCAACGGCGACCACCAGTACTGCGCCGGACAGTGTCAGCAGTAAGGGCAGCGAACTGGCGTCTTTTGTGGTCGTTGACTCTGTCATTTTCCAGGCGCTATGGCTGTGTGTCGGACGGGTTGCTGCGGCGATGCTGGTGTTCGCGGATCATGGAAACGAATCGGTTCAGGGTCATCGACGTGTCGCTGTGATCCGCCGATTCGATCACCTGGTGCCGCTTTGCCGACTCCGGGTTGTTCACGAGATGCAGGTAGTGAATCGCAGCCGCGTTGATGTCGCTGCGCAACTGACCGGGCTCGACCGGTTTTACCAGGTAGCGGAATACCTGGCCGTAGTTGATCAGGTTGATCATATCCGTCGAGTCGCGCTGACTGCTTACGACGATCGTGGCCAGCTGCGGCACGTGCACTTTCAATACGCCGATCATTCTCTGCAGAAGCGCACTGTTGCTCGTGAAGTCCGTAACCAGCACGCCAGCGTGCTGCGCCTCGATTGCATGAGCCACCTTTACGAGCGTCGTCGCAAGGGTTGCACTCCGGTCCGCGCCTATGGCGCGGATCGCCGTGGCGGCAAACTCCGAGTCAACAGTGAATACGACTATGGGAACCTCGGCGATCTGCTCGTTGGTCTCCGACAGCGCAACGTTTTCCTGCGATTCCGAGTTTCGATCCTCGGCCATGACGACGTTCGTCACCGACATCCATCGCGATGCAGATTCATCCGTTGCCAATCGCGGTGCGCCTGTTTCGTCAAGAATCGGCAAGGCCGGCTCCGTATTCTCGTTGTCCTGCAGTTGTACTTCCGGAGGTGCCTGCTTTCGATCGGGCACAGGAGCCTGGCCCGGTGCCGATGGTGCTGCAGACGTTTGCGGTGGTCGCGGTGACGGGTTTACAGCGGGCAACGGTCTCGCTGCGGGCTGCGGCGTTTGAGAGGCCGGCCTGGGCTGAGCGGTCGGTGGTTTCAGCGCTTGCGTCCGCGCTTTGGTGCGAGCTGCCGCAATCGCGAGTCCCAGCGTATCGCGCAGCAACTGTGGCGGGCAGGGTTTGCTCAGAAAGCGGAAAACTTCGCCGATATTTATTGAGCCTTCGACCGCCGCCGGGTCCGCGTAACCGGTAAGCAGTATACGGACGGTTCTCGGAGACAGCGTCTTCATCTTCCCCAGCACTTCGACACCGGTCATGCCCGGCATGCGCTGGTCGGCGACAATGACGTCGATAGGGTTGTTCTGCGCGATCGTAATGGCTTCCTTACCGTCGGTCGTCAGGAACAATTCATAATCACGGCGAAACATCCCGCGCATCGAGTTGAGAACCCGTTGCTCGTCGTCGACGAAAAGAATGCGCGCCTTGTTGCTCATGTCATTTCCGATATCGGATTCCAAGACCATTGTGAGGAGAGATTCACTACGCGGTCGCCAGTTCGGGAGCGTCGTCCGGCTCGGTATCGTTGGCGGCGTCATCTACTTCGGCGACCGTCTCTGTCGAATCCGACGATTCCTCCAGCGGCGGCTCGTCCGCTTGCGGCTCCTCGTCGCTGCCCTTCGCCGGCTCCTCAACCGGTTTGATCGCCACGACCGGCAGGACGACGGTGATTGTCGTGCCTTTGCCCGGCTGCGATTCGATGTGCAGCGTCCCGCCGTGCGAGGAAACAATTTGATCGACGATGGATAGGCCAAGTCCTGTTCCTTTGCCGACTGCCTTGGTCGTAAAGAAAGGATCTTTGACCTTCGGCAAGATATCGGCCGGAATCCCCTTGCCTGTGTCGGAGACGCTGATCCTGACCTTGCCCTTCTCCTCGGTCGTGCGCAGGATAATGTCGCCGCTTTCCTCGATCGCATCGGCGGAGTTCGTCAACAGATTGAGGAATACCTGGTTTATCTGCGAAGGCGAGCAGTGAATCAACGGCACGTCGCCATAGTGCTTGTGCACCGTGACTTTGTTCTTCAGCTTGTTCTTGGTGATTAACAGGGTCTTGTCGAGTCCTTCGTTGACATTGAAGTCGCCGGTTCGCGCCCGATCGAGACGGCTGAAGTCCTTCAGGCTCTGGGCAAGCTCGGTCAGTTCCTCGAGGCCGGCGATGCTGTCCTGGATCAGGTCCTTGGCCTCGTCGATGTCGTCTTTCAAACCGTCTTTCAGCATCGCCTGCATGCCGATGAGGCCGCGACTCACCGCGTCCTTGACGCCGGCCTGGCTCCTGACGCCCTCGATCATCTGTTCGGCAATGCCGCAAAATTTGTCCAGCGCTTCCATGCGTTCCTTCAACACGGCGGAGTTGCTCATCAGGTACCACAGCGGCGTATTGATCTCGTGACTGATGCCCGCAACCAGTTCGCCAAGCGATGACATTTTTTCCGCCTGCACAAGCTGCACCTGCGACTCTTTCAATTCTTCGATTGCCCTGGACAGGTCCCGGGTTCGCTCGCTGACCCTTTCCTCGAGGGATTCGTTGGCAGATTCCAGGTCGCGATTGCTCTTGTTAAGCGCGCGATAGCTTGCCTGCAGGCGGTACATTGCGAACCCGGTGCCGAGCAGGAGCAGCACCGTGCAGATCGACAACAGCAGGCGTGCGCGCTCGGCATTGCCGACCGTCGTCCTGTTCTCGCTCTGGATTTGGTTCGACAATGCCCACAGGACTTCAACGATGCGGCTGCCGTTAATGGCCTCCAGCGCAGTTCTCGCGCTGGCATTCTGTTCTATCACCGAGGTTGCAGCCGCAGCGAACGCGTCGAATCGGCCCGGCGCCTGCGATTCCACCATCGGATCCTTTCGCAGCGTCTGGATTCTTTCGAGCAGTTTCGCACCGCCCGTAGTGCGACCGCCGGTTGCAAACTCGATGACATCGATTGCCAGTGAGAAGGCGTTCTGCGACTGGATACGAAGATTGAAGCGGCGCAGATCGTTGACCACGGGCGGCGATTCCTCCTGCAGCGTACGAAGCGCCTGGGCAAGTGAATTTTGTCGTGCCGAGAATTCCCGGCCGCTCGCGGCGAATCGAGAGAGCTCGTCGCTAAAGATGCTCAGTTGTTCACTGACCGTCTCGTTCTTCAGCAGTCGCTCGTCGGTATTCTGAATCAGTGCATTGTTTTCATGCAGGCGCGTGAACGCCAGTTCGATTGCGGACGGAACCGGTCTGGCATCCTCGAATGCGCTTTTCGATCCTTGCAGGATTGCCGTGACGTCATTTCTCGATGATTCGATCGCGCGCATCAGTTCGGCATGCGCGACATAATATTCTTCATCGACCGATCGCGATTCGACGATCAACAAGCTCAGTACGCCAACCAGCAGTGCTGCAGCCAGCGCAGCCAGCGATGCTCTCAACATTGCGAGTAACCCAAAAGCGCCAACACAGCGATGGGATCATTGTGGGCGGAGGGGTCGGGCCGTGCTATGACGACCGTCAAAAAATCAAACAAAACCAAGGGTTTCGCAGGAAGTCGCACTATTAAACATAATATTTTTCGATGCCGGCACCGATGTGTCCCCGGCAGGCGCGCCGAAGCCCGGGGGGCGACCGGCCGAAGTGAGGCTGGGCCTTATGTTCAGAGGCGTTCGGGTCCGCAGGCGACAGCGGGTTCAAAGAGGCCAGGAGGCCCGGGGCCTGCTCCCGTTTAACATAACCGCAGGTAAGTCCTGCCTTCAGGGCTTCGTCAGTCAAGAATCAGTTCGCCTTCGGGACCAGCCGAAACGTACTCGCGATAGTTAGCGCCTCCGGTACACAGTCGCTGCTGCCAGTTGGTTGCGTGTTGATTGCGTCTGTCCTCGGCGCTATCGCACCGTTCTTCTTCGAGCACGGTTTGAAACAACCGCACGGTCGGGTTCTTGATTTCGTGCTGAATCCTTGCACCTTTGCCGGCATGGCAACCTACCTGGCCGTGATGGCGTTCTTCACCCTCGCCTTCAGGATGGGCGGCTCGGTCAGGGTGTTGTATCCGATCTATGCGACCACGTTCATCTGGGCGGCGGTGATTGCGTTAATGCGCCATGGCAGCCCGATTGAAAGCATTCACGTAGGAGGGATGGCGCTGCTGGTGGCGGGCGTAATCTGCATGAGCTGGTAGGATATTGGAGCTATTCCGATCAGGCATAATGCGAATGCATTGAGACAAAGGAGCCGGTGCATGCGCTTATTGTCCGTTATCTTTTCGCTTTCTTTAATCGCGGCGTTTGGCGGTTGTGGAAAATCCGGAGAATCCGATTTGCAAGACGCCGTAAGCGATACCGTCACGATTTCCGTGCCCGCCGACTTTGGCAAAACAGCGGACGAACTGTTTGCGACGATCCCAGCCGCGGCCGCAGGCAATGAAGAGGGTAATTTGCTGTTGTCCGCGTATTCCGGCCCCTACGGCGGCGTGCCGCATTTTGACGCGATGGATCTCGCTGGCCTGAAGCCGGCACTCGAAGCGGGCATGGCGAGGAATCTTGCGGAGGTCGATGCCATCGCAAACAACCCGGAACCGCCGGACTTCGGCAATACCATCATTGCGTACGAACGGGCAGGTGAAAACTTGCGCCGTGTTTACGCTTATTGGGGGATCTGGAGCTCCAACATGTCGACGCCGGAGTTTCGCAGCATCCAGCAGGAGATGGCGCCGAAACTTGCGGAGTTTCGTTCGAAAATCACGCAAAACGATGCGCTGTTTCAACGCATCAAGAATGTCTACGAGAGCGACGCATACGCGGCACTGCCGCCGCCCGAACAACGGCTCGTCTGGCTTGTTTACGATAGCTTCGCGAGCGACGGCGCAACTCTGCAAGGCGAGGCGAAAATGCGTTATGCAGAGATCAACCAGCGGCTTGCGGAGCTGTACACGCGCTTCGGCAACAACGTGCTCGCCGATGAAGAAGGCTACGTAACCTATTTGTCCGGGAAACAGCTTGACGGTCTGCCCGAATCCTATGTTGCTGCCGCAAAGGCCGCAGCCGGGGAACGTGGTCATCCGGGTGAATACGCGATTACCAACACGCGCTCGTCCATGGACCCCTTCCTGACTTTTTCCGATGAGCGCGAATTGCGCGAAAAAGTGTGGCGCACTTATTACAGTCGTGGCGACAACGGTGACGAGCACGACAACAACGCGATCATTGCAGAGATCGTAAAGCTTCGCGACGAGCGTGTCGGATTGCTCGGCTACGACAACTACGCTGCCTGGCGGCTGCAGAACCGCATGGCAAAAACACCGGAACGTGCGCTCGCGCTAATGGAAGCGGTTTGGCCCGCCGCAGTCGGTCGCGTCCGCGAGGAAGTTGCCGACATGCAGAAGATCGCGGACGCCGAAGGCGCCGATATCTCGATCGAGCCCTGGGATTACCGTTACTACATGGAGAAAGTACGCAAAGCGCGTTATGCGCTCGATTCGGACGAGGTCAAAAAGTATTTGCAACTCGACAAACTGCGCGAGGCGATGTTTTTTGTTGCGGGCGAGATCTTCGATTTCAGTTTCGAGCCGGTCACCGAAGGTGCGGTGTCGGTCTGGCATCCGGATGTCAGAGTCTGGGAAGTTACAGACAAATCCTCGGGAGAGCATGTCGGTTTGTGGTACCTCGATCCGTTTGCCCGGCCGGGCAAACGTTCGGGTGCCTGGGCCACCAGTTATCGGAATCACGAAACGTACAAAGGGAAACAGACGCCGCTGGTTTCGAACAATTCGAATTTCGTAAGAGGTGACGAGGGCAAGCCCGTGCTGGTTTCGTGGAGTGATGCCACAACCCTTTTTCACGAATTCGGGCATGCATTGCACGGCTTGTCGTCACAGGTCGCCTATCCGACACTCAACAGTGGTGTGCGCGACTACACGGAGTTTCAGTCGCAATTACTCGAGCGCTGGCTGATGACAGACGAAGTCATCAACAATTATCTTCTGCACTACGATAGCGGTGAGCGGATGCCGCCCGGGCTGGTGCAGAAAATCAAGGATACTGCGACTTTCAACCAGGGTTTTGAAACCACCGAGTATCTTGCGTCGGCGCTGGTCGATTTGCGTTACCACATGGTCGATCCGGAAGGGCTGGCCCCGGACGCGTTTGAAAAAGCAACGCTTGCCGATCTCGGTACGCCGAAAGAAGTGGTAATGCGCCATCGCAGTCCGCATTTTGGCCATATCTTCTCGAGTGAAGGCTACTCGGCCGGGTACTACGGTTATATGTGGGCCGATGTACTGACGGCGGATGCAGCCGAGGCATTCAAGGAAGCGCCGGATGGCTTCTACGACAAGGATCTCGCCAAACGCCTGGTCGAAAACCTGTTTTCCGTTCGTAATGCCGTCGATCCCGCGGATGCGTATCGTGCCTTTCGCGGCCGCGATGCCGGGATTGATGCGTTGATGCGCGACCGCGGATTCCCGGAACATTAGCCACGAGGAATAATGGGGACATTGCCGATTTAACGAACTAATACGTTAAATCGGCAATGTCCCCGTTTGCGGCAATCTGTGACGCTGGTCACAGTCAGGTCAACTGCATTCATTGTCGATATCACTCTCGTGACTTCGACAATGCCCAAAAACTTGAACGGCGTCTCAATCCGTCCAATCCGAAATGACTCGGTAGCCGTACCCGGCCAATAATCAGCGGTGGCATCGATAAGAGCTGGCAGGGTATGAGCAAACGCTCAGCAGACCACTGGAACGAAGATCCTAAGGGCATTACCAGGGAATCAACAGGTTCTCCCTCCCGGGACCGGAATCTGTTCGGCGCCGACGTTGTTCGCAGCGCGGATTCCGAGTGCCGTTCGTTCACCGGGCATTCGGTATTAATGGTGTCCGGCGATGGCCTTGTCGTCGAGGTGTTGCAAGCCCCGGACCACTGCGACGACACGGTATCGGAAGCGTTGATCGGGATCCCGGTCGACGAGCTCTGGCCAGGCGATGTGGCGGAGCGCCTTTTGATTCAGGTCAGGCGCGCCATCCGTACCCGGCAAGTCTCGAGCACGGAATACACGACCAACAACGAAAGCAGTCACCACGACTTCGTCTTCATACCACAAGGTCGTGATCGCGCATTGCTCGTTTCGCGAGACATCTCGGAAAGAAAGACTGCGTTCAGCCGGATAGAGAAGCTCGCCTATCGTGACGACACGACCAAATTGCCCAATCGCCAGTACCTGATCGAAGAACTGGAGCGCTGCATCAGCATTTTGAAGCTCAAGGAGGGCAGGGCCGCCGTCCTTTGCCTCGACGTCATCAGTGCAGATGGCCAGAATAGTTCCAGCAATTCCAGGCTCCACGACGCGATTTTCGTTGAGCTCGCGTCCCGCCTTACACACGAATTGCGCGGTGCGAACGCCGACGGCGTGGACGACTACGAACGGTACACTGTCGCGGCTCGAATCGAATACAGTCAGTTCGGTGTGATTCTGCCGGTCATCAATAGCGGCAGCGACGCCGAGGGCGTTGCCAAACGTCTGATCGAGATACTGCAACAACCTGTCAGGACGCCCAGCCACGATGCCCGCATGAGGGTGCGTATCGGCATAGCTTTATTCCCGCAAGATGGCGTCGATGCGGGCACATTGTTTAGTAACGCGATTGCGGCAATGGATGACGCAAGGAACAGCGCAGCGTCTCCCTATAAACTGCATTCCGGTACGGTGCGTCTTCGAGCGCTACAGCGACGGGATCTCGAACTCGAACTACGAACCGCTCTCGATAACGACGAATTCGATGTCGAGTACCTTCCAGTAGTTGCGGCGGATAGCCGAAAGGTGATCTCCGTCGAAGCGTTGCTGCGTTGGCCGAAGAACGTGTTCGGCCCGCAATCGATCCAGAAAGTCATTTCGATAGCAGAGAATACCGGTTTGATTTTGCCAATCGGTGACTGGGTGCTGCAAAAGGGTTGCGAGGCAATCGTTAGGTGGCGGGCTAATGGCTGGACGAACCCCCGATTGTCGGTCAACCTTTCGGTCCAGGAGTTTTCACGGAGCGACCTGGCAGCCCGCATACTGGAGGCATTGGGGAAACACTCCATTGACCCGCGCTGCCTTGATGTCGAGATTACGGAATACACCTTGTTTCGCGATGCGATGAAGGGTTACTCGATGTGTTCCGAGCTGAAGGCGCTTGGTATCGGCATCATCGTGGACGACTATGGCACCGGGGCCTGCTCGCTTGCGCATGTTGCGCGTAGTCCGGTCGACGCAATAAAGATCGATAATAGTTTTGTAGCCAATGCGATGGCAGATATCAGCGACCGCGCAGCGTGTGCCGCCATTACGGCGATGGCGAGGAGTCTCAATATGAAGATCATCGCAGAAGGCGTGGAAACGAAGGCACAGGCCGACATGCTGGTCGAGCAGGGATGTCACGCACTGCAGGGCTTCTTCATTTGCAAGCCGACATCGAGCGATGGAGTCCAGCAGTTCGTTGCAAAAGAGGTCGCTACATGAGCGACCCCACGATCAAGAAACGCAAGTTCGTGGAAGATGAGAACATCAACCTGACGCAGTCCATCCGGCGCCTGACCATTCCGGATCCGGCTGTGCCGGACCTCGAACTGCACTTGGAAGAGAGGCACAGGGCGCTGCTCGTTTGTCGTGACGGCGAAATCAAGAAGTGGGGGCGCCGCTGGCTCGCGAGCGAGGGCATTAATGTCGAGATCGCCGATGATCCTGATCGATACCTTGAGTGTGCACGCGAAGCGCAGCCGGACGTGATTGTCCTCGAAGGCGCCCTTCGAATGCCGAATGGCGAATCGTTGATTAGCGCGTTTGCCGACGCCATTGATATCGGCGCGCCAAAAATAGTGCTGAGTTCCACTACCAAGGACCTCAGTCTGGCTCTTGAATACGGTGTCTTCGATGTCATACGCAAGCCCTACGAATGGAGGCTGGTCAGCAATCGGGCGAAAACCGCTGCGCGGTTCATGCAAATGCAGAATCAGTTGCTCGCGGCGCGAACCTCTCTCACCGAAGCACTGGACCTGGCGGAAGTTACACGCCGAAAGCTTCGAAGTCGCGAATCGTTTGAACCGATCACCGGTTTGCCAAACAAGAAGAAATTCGTTGATCTGCTCAAGCGTGGTATGCAGGCGGTCGAGCGCGATAGAAATGTCATGGCTGTTTTCGTCGTTGGCTTCAATAGATTTCGACTTGTTGTCGAGGCCATGGGCCAGGAAAGCGCCGACATGGTGCTGACAGAAATCGGCAACAAGCTCGGCACTTGCCTGCAGGACGTCGGATCGCTGCAAACCGGGACTAACGGACTGCGTACTTCGGCAGCAGCGAGTATCGACCAGGCGCGATTTGCCCTGATGCTGACCTGCACTGGCGATCAGGACGGCCTTGCGGCTTTACAGCAGCAGATCGTCGAGCAGCTATCGCGCCCTGTGCACGTTGCGGGCCAGACGGTATACCTGTCTGCGGCCGTAGGGGTCGCTATGTATCCGCAAGACGCCAGCGATGTGGACAGCCTGCTGCAACGGGCAGACAACGCGATGCGCGATGCGCAGAGCCGTGGCGGCGGCTTCAAGTTCTATTGCACCGAAACCGATGCGGCGGCAGCGCGTAAGCTCAGAATCGAACACTTGCTGCACGAGGCGATGAACGAATCCAGGTTGACGCTTGCATATCAGCCGATCGTCAGCGCTGCGACCGGCAACATTTCTGGCGCGGAAGCCCTGCTACGCTGGAAGCAGGATGATGGCACGTTCATATCGCCGTCGGAATTCGTGCCGATCGCCGAAGAGTCCGGACTGATGACGCGGGTCGGCGAATTTGTTCTCGATCAAGCCTGTCTGCAGATGCGCAAGTGGTGCGAAGAGGGTGTAGAACTGCCATACATCTGCGTCAACGTGGCCAAAGCCCAGTTAATGCAGGGCGGATTCGCTCAGGCCGTCCGTCGTGCGCTGGATGTACACGGCATCGCTCCGGCTCAACTGGAACTCGAACTGAGCGAGCGCGGCGTGCTCTCCGGCGACTACGACATGATCAGCCAGCTGCACGAAATCAAGGATTTGGGCGTCAGGCTTTCTATCGATGATTTCGGAACCGG
>JAOUGX010000067.1 GCA_029865385.1 Gammaproteobacteria bacterium | reverse complement strand
AGGCTCTAAATGCCAACAATGCACTTGATCAAATTGATGTATTGATGCTCTCCGCGTTCCTGTCCGCGGTGGATACGTCGGCTACGCCGTTTGCTACAGCACTCATGAGGTCCAACGCTGGCCTGTCAATCAATGTCGCATCGAATATTTCAGCGCTCTATACAAACCAGAACAGCGACGGTGGCTGGGGCGCGGCGGCGGGTTTCAAGAGCGATGTTCTAGATACAGCCTATGCCTTGATTGCGCTGAAAGCAGCCGGCGTATCTGCAACGACGGAAGTAGTTAACGCGCTGATCTATTTGCGCAACCAGCAGAAGCCGGCTCAGGGCTGGTCGCTTGCGAAGGGCGGCACACCGAATGTATTTGTCTCGTCGCTTGCGCTCCTAGCGTTTAATGCTTACGCAAATGAGTTCGAACTGCGTCAGCGAACCCAATGGGCAGTGTCGTACATTCGTGGTGCGCAGAACGCCGATGGCGGTTTTGACGCAACAGGAAGCACCGCTTTCGAAACGGCGCTTGCGCTTCGAGCAATTATCACTTCGGGCCTGCCCTTAACAGCACAGGAACAGGCGGCGACTGCCTATCTCGAATCCACTCAGCTCTCAAATGGCAGCTGGGCGAATGACGCCTATTCCACCGCGCTTGCGATACTCGCGCTGACCGAACCGCGTGACACGGACGGCGACGGCGTGCTCGACGACTACGAACTCGCCAACGGCATGGATCCGAACAACCCGGACGATGCCGCACTCGATTTCGATGGCGACGGGCTGTCAAACGCTGCCGAAGCCGCACTGGGCACATCTGCGTTGCTGGTCGACTCTGATGGCGATGGTGTCAACGATGATGTGGAGGTCGCCTCAGGCAGTGACCCGACCGACCCCGCCAGTTCAAACCGGCCACCGCTCTTCGTCGGCACACCGCCCGATGTCGTGAACGAGGGCGATTCACTCGCCTACGTAGCGAACGCCAGTGATCCCGATGGCGATGCCGTCACCGTGACCTTGGTTCGGGGTCCGGACGGCCTGTCAGTAGCGCCGGACGGAACGGTCAGCTGGATTCCGGCGACCGGCCAGGCCGGCTTTCGCACCGTTGTGTTGCAGGCTGCCGACGGCAGGGGAGGCCAGGCGTTGCAGCAGTTCCGAGTGCTCGTGCGATCGCTGGGTGTCGACCTTGTTGTCGCGGGAATCGACACCTCCGGCCTGAACACCAACCCGCAAAGCCTGGTCACGCTGGGTAACGGTATCGTCGATGTCCGCAACGAGGGCGGTACCGATTTCGATGGCACGTTCGATGTGTTGTTGTTCGATGACCGCGATGGCGACAATGCATACACCAACGGCACGGACAGCTTCCTCGGCACAGGCCCCTACACCGGTTCGATCTCTGCGGGCGCTTTAGCTGCCGTTACCGTGCCGGTCTCGGGCATTGTCAGATTCGACGGCAACCTGGTGCACGCGCTAATCGACCCGTCCAACGTCGTGCCGGAACTCAGCGAGGTCAACAACGGCAGCAACAGCGGCATCAACAGCCGCTACGTGCCACCGATCGACAGCTTCGATGCCAGCGTCGAGTGCAACTGGCGGCCAACCTTGAATCACTCTTTGCTCCGCAACACGCCGACGGTCGGTCCCTTGATCGATACGGACGGCGACGGTGACGTTGACGAGCGCGACGTGCCCGCCATCGTCACGGCGGTACAAGGGAATTTCCTGGGCACCGGATCGGGAGGCACGCTGTACGCGATCCGCGGCGACAACTGCGAGCAAATCTGGGCTGTGCCGAATCCGGGCAGCTTCGAGGCGGAAAATTCTGCCCCGTCGATCGCCGACATTGATGGAGACGGACGGCCAGAGGTCATCATGCGCGGCGGTACAAACGTCCGTGCGTACAACGGCAGCGACGGTAGTTTGAGGTGGAACGTTCCCGCTGGGGTCGGGGCCAGTCCCGGCTACTCGGTGGCAGTTGCCGATCTTGAGGGTGACGGGCTCGCGGAGATCATCGTTGGCGAGGCCGTGATCAACAGCGACGGCACACTGCGCTGGCAAACCAACCAGGCGAGCGACCAGACGCGGTATTACGGCGGTTTTGCTACAGCCAACGGAGGAAGACACGCGGCCGACCTCGATGGCGATGGCATCCTCGAAGTCATCGCAGGCCCGAGTGCTTACGATATCACCGGGACTAAGATCTGGCACTGGCGTACCTGGTCCCTTCTGACAACCGAGGTCGGCTGGAATCTACGCGCGTACCTGAATCCGGCAGATCTCACTCAGTTCACGACTTACTACAGCGATTCCGCACTGCGTGACGGTTACACGGCAACGGCCGACGTCGATGGCGACGGCCTGCTTGAGGTTGTCGTGATTACAGATCCTGACGGCAACTATCGGGCCGATGACACGCGACCGGGTCCCGCGATGTGGATTTTCGAGCACGACGGTTCGCCCAAGAACACCGTCGTTAATCGAAACGGACAGTTGTGGATCGAGCCGTACCTGCTGCATCGCGATATTCAAATCGTCATGCCGGATTCGGATCCGGGTCCGCCAGCGATCGCCGATTTCGACGGCGACGGCGAGCCCGAACTGGCGCTGCAGATTCGGGAAGGGCAGCCGGCGCCAGTCACTTATGCGAACCGTCGCAAGGCATTTACCCGTGTCTACGAATTCAATCCAGCGGTTGGTGCCGATGGGCTCGCGATTCCCAACTGGTCGTTCGCGATGGAATTTCCACAGAATTTCACTACCAGCACGATGTCGGTAACTGCGTTCAATTTCGATAGCGACGGCGACAGCGAGGTCGTGGTCTGGGATGCGCAGTTGCTGTACGTCCTCAATGGCGATGACGGGTCGGTGCTTCACAGTTTCGGCATCGATCGTTACAACGTTGGGAGCCATGCTCACGAGTTGAGTTCGATTGCCGACGTGGATAACGACGGCGAGGTCGAGATCATTGTGACGGCCTACACGGGCGGACCTCCCGCGGCGGCAGGGCCGGTGCAACCGCCGTTACGCGGCATCCTCGTGCTGGGCGAGCGCGACGGCGACTGGGGGCACGCAAGGGGTATCTGGAACCAGTGGAATTACGCCGGCAAGAACATCAACGACAACAGTTCAGTGCCGACGTCGTCCGGGCGTGGCGCGGATGTCAACACCGGCTTCCGGCAACAACTGCCGCTGAAAGGCGTCGATCCGTTCGCGGCGGCCGACCTGCTCGTATCCCGTGTCACCATCAGCCAGGGTTCCTGCCCGGCGAATGCTGGCGTTACCGCGCGCATCGCCAACGGCGGAAGCCTGCAAGCGGGCGGTGGTGTGCCGGTCGATTTTTACCTAGGCAATCCTGCGGCAAGCGGTGTGCTGATCGGCTCGCTGCAAACCAGCAGGCCGCTGTTCCCTGGCGACTTCGAGGATGTCGTGCTCAACTGGGCAAATCCCGCGAGCGGCGATGTCTGGGCGGTCGTCAATGAGCGCGCGCCACAACGAATCCAGGACAACAATTTGCAGGAGCTGCCGAACAACTGGGCGCTGTCATCGGGATTTACCAATACCACTGTCAATTACAACTGGCGTGCGTGGTACGGCATCGAGTCGGAGTCACGATACGGCATCGCCGACGGGGAGTGGAGCGAGACCAGCGGGGTAGTGAATCTCGATACACGGGGTGCGTTTTTTAGCGTCAATTTCGATACGCCGGTATCCATCAACGAGATCGAGATCGTGGGTCCGGCCAACCTGGCTGCAGGTACCGGCGCTTTCCTGGGGCAAGGAACACTGACGTTTTCAAACGGCTTTGTCGTTCCCATCGCTCTCGATGCCACCGGGGACGGTATCGCGACTTTCGCACAGCAAGACGGTATCGAATGGGTTCGGCTCGAAGCTGCGCGGCGCGATACTTCGGCAGGACCAAAGGCGGGACTCAGGGAATTCCGCGTTGGCGGCGCCTACGACGAACTGCAGTTCAGGATTCGCGAAGGCGATGGCCGGCTGTTCAACAATCGCAGGGCAGCGGGTGTAGCCGCAGCCTGTGACCTGAGCGTCAGCCAACCTCCGGTCATCAACAGCGCGCCGCCGGTCAATGCCGTCGTCGGTGAGCTCTATGTCTACAACGTTGCTGCCACGGATCCGGAAGGCGCCACTGTTGGATTCGCGCTCCTGCAGGGCCCTGCAGGCATGACTGTCGATCCGCTGACCGGCTTGGTCGGCTGGACGCCGTCGGAACAGCAGGCCGGTGTGCATGCCGTGATCATCCAGGTCAGTGACGGCGCGGGCGGCATCAGCGTGCAGAGCTTCTCTATCAACGTTTCTGCTGCGCCGGGGGTCAATCGTGCGCCTTCCATTGTCTCGACGCCGAGTACTTCAGTCACTGTTGGCGACGCGTACGCCTACGACGTTGATGCAACGGATCCCGATGGCGATCTCGTATTCTTTTCGCTCTTAGGTGCTCCCAGCGGAGCGAATCTCGATGCGGTGAGCGGCATGCTCACCTGGTCACCGACCCCCGATCAGTCAGGCCAGCGGCTGATTTCTGTACGTGCCGATGACGGCCGCGGCGGACAGGACACGCAGTCGTACTTCGTAACCGTCAATCCGCTGCTGACCGTCCTGCCCCCTGATGATACCGACACGGACGGTGACGGCTACCCGGCCGGCGGCGACTGCAACGATGCCGATCCCACCATCAATCCCGGCGCTATCGAGATTCCGGGTAACGGCGTCGACGACGACTGCAGCCTGGTGACGCCGGACACGCTGGATGCCGATGCGCTGATCTGCAACCTGGTCAGCAACAGGCAGGTTTACGATCCGCTGGGTCTCGGCCAGTTCACGCTGACCCTGAGAAACCCGGGTACGTTAAGCATCAACGGATTGTCGGCCGCGTATACCCTGCGCAACGCTGCCGGGGTGCCGAATGACGGCGCCACACAGGCCCTGGGTTCGATGACGCCGGGCGGGTTCCAGCGATCCGTGTTTGCATCGACGCTGACAAACCTGCCGGCCGGCCTGTACACAGCGCGCGTCGACGTGAGCTACGCCGGCCAGACGATCTGCGCCGATGAGACGGCCATTGAAGTGCTCTCGAGCGATGCAGCGGGCACGGCATTCGACGGAACGATCACGGCAACGCCGGATGCACTCACCGAGGGCGAATCGTCCACTCTCGACTACACAATAGAGAACGTAGGCAACGAAGACCTGCCGAGCCTTGTGGTGCGAGTCAAAGTGGGTAACGTCGATACCAGCGAGATCGTCTGGACCTCGGCCGATATGCCGCTGTCGCTCACGCAAGGCGAGGTGATGCCGGGCAGTGTGGTGTTCGACTCGAGCGGAATTCCGGCCGGCGATTACCTGGCCGTGCTGGAAGCCGAAGCGAGCGCGCCGAGATCCGTCGCGGGTGCCGCAATTTCGATCCTCGGCCCGGACAATCGGGCGCCGGTTGCCAATGCCGGACCGGACCAGAACGTGTCAACGGGCACGCAGGTTACGCTGGACGGCTCCGCATCCAGCGATCCGGACGGCGACATGATTACTTACGCCTGGTCATTCCTGTCCATACCGCCCGCCAGCGCGCTGCTTCCAGCCGATCTGCTGAACGCCGATTCGGCGATGCCGCAGTTCACGCCGGATGTCGACGGCGAGTTTGTCGTCGAATTAATTGTCACCGACGCTTCTCTTGCCAGCGATCCCGATCAGGTCAGCGTATTCGCCGAAACGCCGAACGTCACGCCGAACGCCAATGCCGGTCCGGATCAGTCGGCGTTTGTCGGTGATCTGGTGTTGCTCGATGGAACGGCGAGCGACGATCCCGATGACAGTCCGCAGCCATTGAGCTACCTCTGGTACTTCAGCGGCCAGCCAACCGGCAGCATCAGCGAAATCCAGAGCCCGGCATCGCCGAATGCGTCCTTCACACCCGACGCGGCGGGCGAATACCGGGTGACACTCGAGGTCTCCGATGGCGAGGCGGCCGATGTCGATGACGTCGTGGTGTCGGCGTCAATGCCCAATGTGCCGCCGAACGCGAATGCCGGCGCAGACCAGGAAGTTACCCTGGGACAAGTGGTCATCCTGAACGGGTCGGCGAGCAATGATCCGGATGCCGGTCCCTCATCGCTTACCTATGCGTGGCGGTTCGTGTCGATACCGAGCGGCAGTTCCCGAAGCAATGCAGACATCGTGAACGCTTCAATGCCTGTCGCGAGTTTCACGCCGGACGCAATTGGCGCCTATGTACTGGCGCTCGATGTGTCAGACGGTGAGGGCGCGGACAGCGATCAAACCGCCGTTACGGTCGTAGCGGTAGCGGATACGCAGTCGCCGCTTGTAAGCAAGCCGTCGATCCTGCCGGATCCCGTCCCGTCAGGCAGCCAGTTTGTCGTGAGTTCAACGGCAGACGACAGCATGACCGGCGGTTCCAGCATTGCGACAGCGAGCTTCAGCATCGATGGGGCGATGCAGATCCCAATGGCCGCGACGGACGGTTCGTTTGACGAAACGACGGAGGAAATTACCGCGACGGTAGCGGCCGGTAATATAGCGGGACTGAAGCGCGTATGCGTCACAGCCACCGACAGTGCAAATAACATCAGCGCACCGCAATGCACGGACTACATTGTCTACACGATCGAAGCCGGAAAAGTGAACGGCGGAGGCTGGATCGATATTGCGCCTGGTGCCTGCGCGTTAACGGCTGCGTGCGCAAGCGCGTCGGGCAAAGGGTCGTTTGGTTTCACGGCGCAATACAAGCTCGGGGACAGTCTGCCCAAAGGAAACGTGCAGTTTCAGTTCCAGGTAGGCGACATAAAGTTTCATGCAGAGGAGCTCGACAAATTGATTGTTCTGCAACCCAACGCAGTCATCGGTGGCGTCGGTCGACTTAACGACGTTTCCGGCTATCGATTCACTATGACGGTACAGGACGGCAGTCCGGATCGATTTGGAATCCAGATCTTCGATTTGGACGGCGTCCTTGTTTTCCGTAGTTCCGGGCTCGGCTTGCCGTTGAGCGCGCTGCCCCTGCAGGGCGGGTCGCTCAAGGTGGATTGCAGCAAAGGCGCGCAGTCCTGCGGAATCAACAAAGAACCGCAACCTGGCGGTCGAATCCCTTAGCCCGACAGGTTGCCTGCATCGCAGGCGAGCGCCTAGAGCTTCTTCAATCTATACAGGAGCTCCAGCGCTTCTTTCGGCGACAGCGCATCCGGATCGATATCATCCAGCGCCTCGCGCAGTTGATCGGGCTCTGCTTCGGCAGCCGATGAAAACGGCAGTTGTGCCTGGGGTGATTCCTGGGCGGGATTGCTGTGGCGCTGCGCTTCAAGTGAGGCAAGGTAGGATTTCGCGCGCCTGACGACCACCGGCGGTACGCCGGCCAACGCAGCAACCTGCAGGCCATAACTTCGGTTTGCCGGCCCGGGTTTCACAGCGTGCAAAAACACGAGCTGCCCTTTGTGCTCGGTCGCATCCAGATGCACGTTCGCGCAGTCCGGAATCTCCGAACTCAATGCCGTCAGTTCGAAGTAGTGGGTCGCGAACAGGGTAAACGCGCGAACTTTTTCGCCCATGTGGTGCGCCGCGGCCCAGGCGAGTGACAGCCCGTCGAAGGTGCTGGTGCCGCGGCCGATCTCGTCCATGAGCACGAGACTCTGTTCGGTGGCATTGTTGAGGATGGTTGCGGTCTCGGTCATTTCCACCATGAAGGTCGAACGGCCGCCCGCGAGATCGTCGGACGCGCCGATGCGCGTGAAGATCCTGTCGATCGGTCCGATGCGCAGGCTGTCCGCCGGCACGAAGCTGCCGATGTGGGCGAGGATCGTGATCAACGCGGCCTGCCGCATGTAAGTGGATTTGCCGCCCATGTTCGGTCCCGTGATCACGAGCAATCGTTGTCGCTCGGACATCGCAAGATCGTTTGCAATGAACGGCGCATCGATGACCTGCTCGACGACCAGGTGACGGCCGCCGCGAATGTCGATGCAGGGTTCATCGACAAACTCCGGGCGCGTCAGATTCAGTGCAACCGCGCGATCGGCGAAGCAGGCGAGCACATCGACTTCGGCAAGTCCAGCCGCGGTCTTTTGCAGTTCCGGCAATACTTCCAGCAGCTTGTCGAGCAATTCCTCATAAAGCTGTTTCTCGCGATTCAGGGATCGCTCCCGTGCGCTAAGGACTTTGTCCTCGAAGGTCTTGAGCTCGGGTGTGATGTATCGTTCCGCTCCCTTCAGCGTCTGCCGGCGCGTGTAATCGTCCGGTGCTTTTGCCGCCTGTCCCTTGCTGATCTCGATGTAATAGCCGTGCACCCGGTTGTAGCCGAGTTTCAGAGTTGAAATACCGGTGCGCTCTTTCTCGCGCGCTTCGAGGTCGAGCAGGTACTGGTCGGCATTGCTGGCGATGTTGCGTAGTTCGTCGAGTTCGTCGTCGTAGCCGTCGGCTATGACGCCGCCTTCACGAATCAGCATCGGAGGGTTGTCGACGATGGCTTTCCTGAGCAACTCGCGTTGTCGCATATGTTCGCCGATCTGTTCGCGCAGCGACTGCAGCAACGGTGAATCGCCGGTCTTCAGTACATTGCGAAGATCGGGCAGTTGAGACAAAGCGGATAGCAGTTGCCGCAGATCGCGAGGCCGCGCCGAGCGCAGTGCGACACGCGACAGGATTCGCTCAACATCACCGACGCGGCGCAAAGCCTCCTGCAGTGACCCGGCGATGCGCGACAGCATCATGGTTTCGACAGCCTGGCAACGTGCGCGCAAGATATTCCGGTCGCGCAACGGTCGTTGTATCCAGCGCCGCAATAGCCGGCTGCCCATTGCCGTGTTGCAGCGGTCCATGACGCCGGCCAGGGTGTGTTCGTGATGCCCGGACAGGCTTTGTTCGAGTTCGAGGTTGCGCCGCGTCGGGCCGTCCATGACGATGGCGTCGTCGCTGCGTTCAACGGAGATCGACTGAAGGTGCGGCAAGGCGGCTTTCTGCGTGTCGCTGACGTACTGTAGCAACGCGCCCGCCGCCGTAATCCCCTGCGGCAGTCCGTCGCAGCCGAAGCCCGCGAGATCGCGCGTTTTGAACTGCGAACACAGCAAGCGTGTCGCGCTGTCGAGATCGAAATGCCAGGGAGGTCGCGTGCTGACACGGATCTCGTCGCGAAGCCGTTCCGGCAACGGCTGATCCTCGCTGACGATGATTTCGGCCGGGCGCAGGCGCTCGAGCTCACCGGCCAGCGCGTCGACCGAGTTCACCTCGGTCAGGCGGAAACGGCCGCCGGCAAGGTCAAGCCAGGCAATGCCGGTCAGTTTGCCGTTGGCGAAAATCGACGCAACCAGGTTATCGCGGGACTCCGGCAGCAGGGCTTCGTCGGTCAGCGTTCCAGGGGTCACGATCCTGACGACTTTCCGTTCGACCGGACCCTTGGATTCTGCCGGATCGCCGATCTGTTCGCAGATCGCCACGGACTCCCCCTTGCGCACCAGTTTCGCAAGGTAGCCTTCGGCCGCGTGATAAGGCACGCCGGCCATGGGGATTGGATTTCCCCCCGATTTTCCGCGGGCCGTCAACGTAATATCGAGAATGGCAGCGGCGCGTTTCGCGTCGTCGTAAAACAGCTCGTAGAAATCGCCCATTCGATAGAACAGCAACATGTCCGGGTGCTCGCGCTTGATGCGCAGGTACTGCTGCATCATCGGCGTGTGTAGGGACCCGGTATCGGCGTTCATTTGAATTGGTGTATGCGCTGGAAAAGCGGGCCCAACATGCTAGCCTGTGGTGCATCCCAAGTCGATGCCAGCGGAAAGCTGCCTGCCGCAGATGAAAATCGTCCACGTCGAGACCGGGCGCCACTTTTACGGGGGTGCGCAGCAGGTTACCTGGCTGATCCAGGGCCTTGCGTCCCGGCAAATCGATAACGTCCTGATTTGCGCCCGGCATTCCGCAATCCACGGGGTCGCACGCGATCTTGGTCTTGCGGTAACGCCACTGCCATGCGCAGGCGATCTTGACCTGAGTTTCGTCTGGCGGTTGCGGCGAGAACTCAGTCGCGAATCGCCGGACCTCGTGCATTGCCATAGTCGCCGCGGCGCGGATTTTCTGGGAGGGCAGGCGGCTTCGATGGTGGGGATTCCGGCCGTTGTGTCGCGTCGAGTCGACAACGTTGAACCCGCGTTGATGGCGTCCCTTCGCTACCGGCGATTTGCGAAGGTTATTGCGATCTCGGACAACATCGCCAGCGTTTTGCGCGATGCCGGTGTCAGTGACGATCGCCTGGCGGTCATTCGCAGCGCCGTCGACGTACAACAGATGCAGCAGGAGCGGGACCGGGCGTTTCTTGAAAGTGAGTTCGGCATCGAGCCGTCCGCATTTGCCATAGCCATAGTCGCGCAACTCATTCCGCGCAAGGGCCACCGTTTCCTTCTCAAAGCCCTGGCCGAGCTGAAAAACTCTTATCCGAAAATGCGCCTGGTCATTTTCGGCAATGGTGTGCTGGATTCGGAATTGCAGCGCCTTTCCGCTGCGTTGGGTCTGAGTGAATTCGTGAGTTTCGCGGGTTTTCGTCCCGATCTGGATAATTATTTGTCGAGCTTCGACCTGCTCGTTCATCCGGCCATGCGCGAAGGCCTTGGCGTTGCGATGCTTAAAGCGTCTGCCGCGGGACTGCCGGTTGTCGCGTTCGACGTAGCCGGCGCGCGGGAAACGGTACGACACGGGGAGACCGGCCTGCTCGTGCCCGTGGAGGACAGCAAAGCGCTGGCGGCTGCAATCGCCGGCCTTATCGATGATACTGCGGAGCGTAAGCGACTCGGCGAAAACGGTCGCAATCTGATGCAGAAGGAATTTTCGATCGGCTATATGGTGGAGCAGCACTTGAAAATATACGAGGCCGTTGTCAATGGCCGACGATGACGCGATCGATGAGCTGTCTCGCGCACTGGTACGGGAATTGATCGACGCAGGACGGACCGTTGCTGCTGCCGAATCCTGCACCGGCGGCTGGATCGCCAAATCGGTGACAGATGTTCCCGGGTCGTCGCAGTGTTTTGCCTATGGCGTCGTTAGCTACAGCAACGCTGCCAAGGAATCGCTTCTCGACGTATCGCCGCAGACGCTGCAGAAGGCCGGCGCCGTCAGCGAAGCCACGGTGAAAGAAATGGCGGACGGAGTGCTGCGCCTCAGCGGAGCGGATTTCGCTGTAGCCGTGAGCGGAATTGCCGGGCCGGACGGCGGCAGCAGGGAAAAGCCGGTTGGAACGGTCTGGTTCGCCTGGGCGGAAAAGACGGGACGCGCGCCGCGGATTCTGGCAAAGAAGTACGAATTCGACGGCGACCGTCGTGCGGTGCGGGCCAATACTGTCGTCGTGGCGCTGCAGGGATTGCGGGAGATGCTCAGGACAACGCGGCCAGACCGCGGTTCGCCGGCATGAGTGACAGCCGCCGCCTGTTTTTCGCACTCTGGCTGACGGACCGACAGCGGGAATCGTTGCGCGACATCGTGCAGCCGGTACTGAGCAGCATCGAAGGCGATTTCGTCGATCGTCGCAACTGGCACGTGACGCTGGTATTTATCGGCGATTTTCCTGGGCACAAAGTGGCCCAATTACAGGCATCCGTCGCAGACATTGCCGTCGATCCGTTCCGACTTCGCTTCGATCGGGCCACATTCTGGGCACGGCCGAAGATTGCCTGCCTGGAAACGGCCATCATTCCGGATGAGTTGGGGCGGCTGGTGGGGCAGATTCGTGAGGCGGTCGAGCCGTTTGGCATCAGCGACGAGGAGCACAGCTACCGTCCGCATATCACGATTGCGCGGCGCGCCCGCTCCTTCGCAACGCAGCGACTGGCGCGGGCCGTCGAGGTGCAGTGCAGCGACTTTGCGCTGGTGGAGTCGGTGTCCGTGCAGGGTGGCGTCCAGTACCACCCATTGAAACAATAGCTTCGACGCGATTCTTCATACAAAGCCCCGATTTGGCGCCATCGGCGGCCTGTAGCCCGGGCCGATTTGTGGAATAATCCGCGCTTCCCTTTCGCAGCAACAATGGTAAACGACACCATGGATGACAATCGCAAGAAAGCGCTCGCCGCAGCGCTCGGACAGATCGAAAAGCAGTTTGGCAAGGGCTCCGTCATGCGCATGGGCGATGCGGGCGCCGCCAAAGACATTGAGGTCGTTTCCACGGGTTCGATAGGTCTGGATGTCGCGCTCGGCATCGGTGGGCTGCCAAGGGGCCGGGTAGTCGAGATCTACGGACCGGAGTCCTCGGGCAAGACCACGCTGACCTTGCAGGTCGTCGCCGAAGCTCAGAAGCTCGGTGGCACGGCTGCATTCGTCGATGCGGAACATGCGCTGGATCCCAGTTATGCTGCGAAACTCGGCGTCAACGTCGACGAATTGCTGGTATCGCAGCCGGATACCGGCGAACAGGCTCTCGAAATCACCGACATGCTGGTGCGCTCCGGCGCTGTCGACATCATCGTGGTCGACTCGGTTGCGGCGCTGACGCCAAAAGCGGAAATCGAAGGCGAGATGGGCGATTCGCACATGGGCCTGCAGGCGCGACTGATGTCGCAGGCGCTGAGAAAGCTGACAGGCAACATCAAGCGCTCCAATGCCATGGTCATTTTCATCAACCAGATCCGCATGAAGATCGGCGTGATGTTCGGCAGCCCGGAAACCACGACCGGCGGCAATGCGTTGAAGTTTTACGCATCCGTTCGGCTCGACATCCGGCGCATCGGCGCCATCAAGAAAGGCGATGAAGTGATCGGCAACCAGACCCGGGTCAAGGTGGTCAAGAACAAGGTATCGCCGCCGTTCAAACAGGCGGAATTCGAAATTCTCTATGGCGAGGGAATCTCGCGCGAGGGCGAGATCATCGATGTCGGCGTCGCACAGAACATCATCGAGAAAGCCGGATCCTGGTACAGCTACGGCAAAGACCGAATCGGCCAGGGCAAGGAAAACGTGCGCGAGTACCTGAAGGCGAATCCGGAGATCAGGGACGAAATCGAAGCGAAGATCCGTGCGGTACTCCTGCCGAATACGGTTGCTGCCAAGAAGGACGCGCCCGCCGCCAAAAAGGACGCGCCCGTCGCCAAGCAGGCCTAGTGTCCGAGGCCGGCAAATCCATCCATGAGCTGAACGCCGACCTCTTCGAGCCTGAAGAGGACGGCCGCTTCGCGGACCCGAGGGAAGCGCGCAAGAAGGCCATGGATTACCTGGCGCGGCGCGAATACGGCCGTCAGGAACTCATCAGGAAACTTGTCGCGGCCGGATTCGATCCGGATGCGGCGGTACCGGCGATCGATCGCCTTGCCGTGGAAGGATTGCAAGACGACCGCCGATTCGTCGAGAACTTCGCAAGGTCGCGCGTCAACCAGGGCAAGGGACCGGTTCGCGTACAGGCGGACTTAAGGCAGCGCGGCATTGATCCCGGCCTCATCGATGAAGTGCTCGATGCTTTGTCTGCCGACTGGCGGGCATTGGCCATCGAGGTGAGACGCAAGAAATTCGGCAGCACGCTGCCACGGAATTTCAGTGACAAGGCCAAGCAGATGCGGTTTCTCCAGTACCGTGGCTTCTCACAGGCGGAGATCGAGATCGCGATAGGCGATCGTGGTGATGACTACGACTAAGCAGTAAACTAGCCGGCCATTGCATTGGCCGGATCCACCCTCAAAAAACCTTTATGAAGACCATGACCAGCAACGAGTTGCGCCGGGCGTTCCTCGAGTTTTTTCGCGACCGCGGCCACGAAATCGTGCCGAGTTCACCGCTCGTGCCCGGCAACGACCCGACCCTGCTCTTTACCAACGCCGGCATGGTGCAATTCAAGGACGTGTTCCTCGGATCGGACAAGCGCAAGTACAAGCGCGCTGTCAGCTCGCAACGTTGCGTCCGTGCCGGTGGCAAGCACAACGACCTCGAAAACGTTGGTTACACGGCGAGGCATCACACGTTTTTCGAGATGCTTGGAAATTTCAGCTTTGGCGACTATTTCAAGGAAGAGGCGATCAGGCTGGCATGGGAGTTCCTGACAGGCACGCTGGGCCTGCAGCCGGAAAGACTCTGGGTTACGGTGTTCGAGGAGGACGATGAGGCGGCCGACATCTGGTTGAAGAAGGTCAAAGTTGATTCGAAACGATTTTCCCGCATGGGCGTGAAAGACAATTTCTGGTCGATGGGCGACACCGGCCCCTGCGGTCCCTGCAGCGAAATATTTTACGATCACGGGCCCGATGTTGCCGGCGGACCGCCCGGGTCGCCGAACGAGGACGGCGATCGTTACGTCGAAGTCTGGAATCTCGTGTTCATGCAGTTCGATAAGGCAGCCAGCGGCGATATGACGCCCTTGCCGAAGCCCTCGGTCGATACCGGCATGGGACTGGAACGCATTTCAGCGGTAATGCAGGGAGTGCACAGCAACTACCAGATTGACCTGTTCGCCAAGCTGATCTCGGCTACCGCGAAAATCCTGCGTGTAAAGAACGATGGCTCGAGCTCGCTCAATGTCATTGCGGACCACATCCGCGCCTGTTCGTTTCTTATCGTCGACGGCGTACTGCCCGGCAACGAAGGCCGCGGTTATGTGCTTCGAAGAATTATTCGACGTGCGATTCGGCACGGCAAGAAGCTGGGCGTAGCCGACAGCTTTTTCTACAAGCTCGTCAAACCGCTGTGTGACGAAATGGGCGAGGCATACCCTGAATTGCCGAAAGCGGGTGCGCACGTCGAAAAAGTACTGAAAGCGGAAGAAGAGCGTTTCGCCGAAACGCTGGACCAGGGCATAGAGATTCTCGATGCAACAATAAAGGACCTGAAAGGAAAGACGATTCCAGGCGAGGTCGTATTTCAGCTCTATGACACCTATGGATTCCCGGTGGACCTGACGGCGGACATCGCACGGGAACGCGGTCTCGCAATCGACGAGACGGGGTTCGAAAAACAGATGACGGCGCAGCGCGACCGTGCGCGTTCCGCGAGTAAATTTTCTGCGGCCGAGAGTTCCGCGATCAAGTCGGATGCCTGTAGCGGATTCACCGGTTATGACGGTCTCGAGGAAAAATCGACGATCGTCGCGATTTTCAAGGACGGCCAGGAGGTCGACAGTATCGCTGCAGGCGACGAGGCCGCAATCGTGCTGGATTCGACGCCGTTCTACGCCGAGAGTGGCGGGCAGGTCGGCGATGCCGGTGTGCTCGTGTCGGGGAAGAACTCGTTCCTCGTATCCGATACGCAGAAATCCGGCAAGGCTATCGTGCACTTCGGCAAATTGCAGGGCGGAAAGCTGCAAAAGGGCACCGCAATTGTCGCGCGTGTCGATGCGGAACGACGTCGAGCTACCGTTCTGAATCATTCGGCCACGCATCTGATGCACGCAGCGCTGCGCAAGGTGTTGGGTGATCACGTGACACAGAAGGGATCCCTGGTTGCTCCGGATCGCCTGCGTTTCGATTTTTCACACTACGAGGGCGTTACTGCCGAACAGTTGCAGACAATCGAAGAGCTCGTCAATGACGAGATTCGTCGTAACACGGCCGCAGAAACGAAGCACATGAAGTACGACGATGCTGTGGCCTCCGGAGCGATCGCATTATTCGGTGAGAAATACGAGGACGAGGTCAGGGTCTTGCGACTCGGCGATTTTTCGGTCGAGCTTTGTGGTGGCACACACGTCAGCCGCGCCGGCGATATCGGATTGTTCAAGATCGTCTCGGAGAGTGGCGTCGCCTCCGGCGTTCGCCGGATTGAAGCCGTTACCGGAAAAGGCGCACTACGCTGGATCGACGCCAACCAGCGCAATCTGGATGCAGTAGCGTCATTGCTGCGAAGTCAGCGTGACCAGGTTGTGCCCAAAGTCGAACAGCTGATTCGCCGCGGCAAGGAGCTGGAGAAGGAACTCGCTCAGACCCGCCAGCAGCTCTTGACCGGTGGAACGTCGACAACGGCAGAGAACATCGTCGAAATCGACGGGATCAAAATACTGGCTATACGCATGGACGGGGCAGATGCCAAGACGCTGCGCGACGCCGTGGACCGCTTCAAGGACAAGTTGCAAAGTGCGGTCATCGTGCTGGGTTCGGTTGATGATGGAAAGGTTCGGCTCGCAGCCGGTGTCACGCGAAACAATACCGGGCGGATCCAGGCCGGGGACGTGATACGCCCCGTGGCTGAGCAGGTCGGCGGCAAGGGTGGCGGGCGGCCCGATTTTGCCCAGGCGGGTGGAAACAAGCCGGACGCGCTGGATGCCGCCCTGGCGTCCGTGCAGGCGTGGGTCTCGGAGCATCTGCGCTAGGCCGCCGGAAACTGCCCGGCCGGTGCCATTTCGCAGCTCCGCAGCATCCAGCGCCCATATCGTCTACAATTACAACGCTTTAAGCGCAAATCAGGCGTAATAATAAAGAGCGAGCAGCTCGATAAGGCAGGAGTAGGAAGTCATGCTGATCCTTACGCGACGCGCCGGAGAGACAGTGATGATCGGCAGCGACGTTACGATCACAGTGTTGGGAGTCAAGGGAAACCAGGTACGCATCGGTATCAACGCCCCCAAGGACGTGGCGGTTCATCGGGAAGAGATCTACGAGCGCATCCAGAGCGAAAAGGCAGGCCAGGCCTCTGACACATCGGCCGAAAACCACGAGTAGGCGTCAATTCCGGCTTTACCTCTCGATGGACCCTCAGTAAGATGCACGTCCTTTCGCGGGGCCGATCTTCCGCGGCAGGACAAATTTTGATCACCGGAGAGATGGCTGAGTGGTCGAAAGCGCGCCCCTGCTAAGGGCGTAAAGGTTAATAGCCTTTCGAGGGTTCGAATCCCTCTCTCTCCGCCATTACAATGTACAAGCAAACACCGCGCTGGTAGCTCAGCTGGATAGAGTATCGGCCTACGAAGCCGGCGGTCGGGGGTTCGAATCCCTCCCAGCGCGCCACTCAGCAAAAAAGGGACCCAACGGGTCCCTTTTTTTGTTGAGCAGTGCTGTGGAAGTGGATGAGAACCCCGGTTCGACAAAACGCGTTAGCGTTTTGGACGCCGCAGGCGGGCCGAAGGCCCGAGAATCGCCTCCGGGCGATTCGAGTCAATCCCTGCCAGGCCGCTCTCGGCCATCCATGGCCTCCGCGGCACTCGTGCATCCTGCACATCGCCCGCTCTCGGCCATCCATGGCCTCCGCGGCACTCGTGCATCCTGCACATCGCCCGCTCTCGGCCATTCCGGCTCCGACCAGGCGTGTAACCTTGAAGCATCGACCCGGTCGCTTGAGTGGGCCTTCGCGGCACTCGTGCATCCCGCACATCGGCCAGCAGGAATTGCCCCGGCTGAATTTTGAGACCCAATCGTTGGTACCATCGGTTGTCCTGCATGACGATATCCGGAGTCAGAGTGAAAAAGATTGGATGCTCGATTTTCAATGTGCGTGACGACATATCGCAACACTTCATGACTGCGCGGGTTCGTTCTTGAAGTCGATAAACAGGGCCGCCATTGTAAAGGTCTACAGTTGGTACGCGCCGATTTACAATCTGCTCTTCGGTCGTGTGTTGCAATCCGGGCGAGTAGAACTTGCCAAATTGGTTACCGGCAATTTTGCGCCGCGGCTGTTGGAAGTCGGCGTGGGAACCGGACTGGCCCTGCCGCATTATCCGGGCGCGTCGCAGACATGCGGTATTGATATTTCACTCGATATGCTTCAGCGGGCAAGAAACCTGCTAAACCGTCGGAACCTGAATAACGTGAATCTTGTTTGTGCAGATGCCGAGCAGTTGCCGTTTCCGGACGCATCATTCGATTGCGTTGCACTTCCCTACGTATTGTCCGTGACGCCGGATCCAAAGCGACTGCTGGCCGAAGTCCGCAGGGTTTGCGTTCCGAAGGGGCGCGTTCTGGTGCTGAATCACTTCGAAGGCGCCGGTGTATGGAAGGCCGCCGAGCGGCTGACCGCACCGTTGGCGGATTGGGTCGGCTTTCGCTCGACCATGCCGATGGATATTCTGCAAAGCCCGCAGTGGCAGATCGTCGACGTCCGAAGCGTGAATCTGTTCGGCTTGTCCAAGCTCGTCGAAATACGGAACTCGCATGAATAGGCGGCTGCAGGTGGTGTTGCCGATAGTTGCCGAACTGCTGCTGTGGTTGCTACCGGCAGTCGCTTTTCTCGGCGTTTACGTCCTTTACTTCAACGGCCCGGACGCTGCCGTCGGCCCTCATCTGAAGCTGGTCGGATCGATGGCATTCGCATGGCTGGGTTTGCGGCTGCTGGTCGAGCACAGTAAACCGGGGCGATTCACGGAAACAGCGTTTCAGATTCTGTACAGCCTAGGCCTGGTTTTTCTGCTGCTGTACTACGTCATGATTCTGATCGGGCTCGGCAGTTGGGGTCGCGTACCGACCTGGCGTCTGGTCGCGGTCTACTTTGACCAGTGGCGCGAGTTGCTGGCAGTTCTCGATGCGCCCGTCATTCTGGTTCCGATTATTCTGGGCGCCATTTTCGTTCTCGTGTTCCTGCTCGTGCGAGCCGCGCATGCCCGATTGCGATGGCCGCAACAGTTCGCCCAATTCGCACGGTGGCCGGTAAGCTTTGTATTGGCTGCCTGCGGTTTGATCGCCTTCGCAACCTT
>JAOUGX010000010.1 GCA_029865385.1 Gammaproteobacteria bacterium | reverse complement strand
CAATCCCTCCAGTCCATCGAGGTCGTTGATGACCTGCCAGCGCCCGCCCGATCCCTCGACCTTTTTCTGCCACATCTCGAGGCGCGTCAGGTACTCGCGGGGATCGACGTTATCCGACCGAAGCTTGGTGACATTCAATGCTATGACATTGAAGCCACTGAGATCAAAGTCGATGTCCCTGATGTACCCTTCTTCCAGATCTTCCTTGAGATCGGAAAAAATCAGGACCGTTTTCGCGGCGGGATCCTTTTCATTCAGGTACTCGACCGCCTGCAACAGACCGCCGGTGATGTCCGTGTACGGCGACGATTTCGCATCCTTCACGAAGACGCTGATCCGTTCGGCAAATGCGCGCTTTTGCCCGTTGATGGTGCTGGGCCTGTCGTCGAAAGTAATCTTCGCGACGATGTCTTTTTCGCTGAAGCTGCCGGTATCGATTCTCGCTACGGCAAACGAGTCCGTCGCGTCCAGCCGCGACAGTGAGTAGCGAATGATCTGCTCGGCCTTGTTCATTTCCTCGCGATAAGTGCCCGACGTGTCGATCAGCATGTATACACCGGTGTTGTTCGACTGCGATGACGAACAGCCGGCAAGCAGAGTAACAATGAGCGACAGATAAACCGGTTTCATGACGTCACCTTACGCAGTTTTCCGCCGGAAGAGGCGTCCCCGACCTTGTCTCTTGCGGCCCACCACAAAGGAATGAACAGGGGCAGGTCGTAGAGCTGGGCCAGCAACACACAAACGTACCGTGATCCGCTGCCAAGCAATCGCAGCATCAGTGCAATGGTGCGCAACGCGCCAATTGCCAGCAGCCCGAAAATGGTCCTCAGCGAATGAACGAAGGTCTCCAGTGGAATTGCGACAAAGGTCAGTGCGAAAGGCAGGATGAAGCCCATGCCCATCTGCGCCGCTGTGGTTATCCACATGTATTCGTTCGCTATCGGCGCATTGCCGTCGCCACGCAACAGTGCACTTGTCGCCAGTTCATCGTGCAGGAGTACCTCCCGCATGAACGCGAGTCCAGCCTCAACGCTGGCCAGCAAAAACAGTATGGTGAACGTGATCCAGATCATACGAACACGAGTCTTGTCGGGGAGGGCGCCGATTACGGGGAACAACCGCGTAATGCGTAGCGACTCCATCAGGAACAGGCCCATCGATATCTCGACCAGGATGATGACCAGGGCCGCGATATCCGCAGTCCGAAAGCCTCCGACGAGGCTCGTGCCGCCCACCATCTCGGCCATGGGCCGGGCGATCAGCGAGAAATTGATTGTCGCGCCGCCCACAGCAACCACCAGCACCAGCGCGGAAATGAAAAAGAACACCAGCGAAGACGAAGAAAGGATGGAGACTGCACGGTCTTCGCCTTTGACGATGTCCTCGTACTCCTGCATATGCCGGTCGATCGTGGACGAACGAAGCAACAGGCTGTCGACGTTTTTGCCGACCTTGCCCAGCGTTTGCTGAATTTCCCGCCACTCCGGACGCATTTTTCGCAACAGGGCATGCCGCTTTCCGCTGGCTTCGTGATAGGCGGCCATTGCTTCCTTGTGCGCGCGCACCAGCGACTTGTGAATATCGCCGAGAATGTTGCCGATTCCGACGCGACCGTCCTTCGAATCGATTGCGGCGACCGCTTGCACTGCCTTGACCCAGCCCGGCGGATCCGGTGGCACTTCCACCGCTTCGTTGTGATCCGTCTCGATTCGGTTTATCGATTCGCTGAGATTTCGGTGCAGGGCGGAAAAGCTGGCGAGATCCTTACGAACAGTCTCGTTGATCCTGTCGAACTCGCGTTCGATGATGCGTTCCTTGGCCTCGCGACCGGCGGCGAGCAGGACTTCGCGATTTCTGTCGTTAAGTCCTTTCTCGGCTTTCATCAACGACTGCGACGACACCCGGAACATACGATGCAGGGAATTACCGGTTGCCAGGATGAACTTGTGTGCAGTCGGCCGGGCGAAGAAAAGGGCGGTAACGATCAGTACTATCCACAGTAATGCGGACAATACAGGCCATGGTGTGATATTTAGAAGGAAGGTCATTTGGTAACTCCGCTGTCTGCAAAAAAATCGAGACCGGTAGCTTTGCGTCCCATCCTCACGAATGGTTTGCCTTTGTCATTTGCCGGGGAAGAGTTCCACAGATAAATTGCAACTGTCAACGAATTGCGACAAAGAAAGAAAAGAAATTCACTCAAGCTATAAAAGCATTCAAAAACATGAAGGTAGGATTCTACATAAGTTCACTGCTGCAAAATTCTCTGGCAAACCTCGCGTCGATTGCGTAAACATGTGCGTCAATACTGCGAAGGCTTGAACATAATAGCCGTGCTCGGGGGCTGCCATGACAAGCGGAAAGAAAGGTGATGATCAGCAATCGAACGATTTCCTGGACGAACCCGGGCAATACGCGTCGCCACCTTGTTTCGCACACGAACTGGACCCTTCCTGCCAGGGAGCCGGCGAAATGCGACCTGAGGCGCTGGATCGGGCGAACATAAATGCGTGGCGCAAACGGCAGCGAACCCGCCTTGCGGCGCAGCGGGCGAACATCGGTACCGAGGAACGGCAGCGCGCCGAGTCCGCGATAGTCGCGACTATCGGCAGGCAATTTCAATTGCATGAAACCGTATTTGCCATCTACTGGCCGTTGCCGGGAGAATTAGATCTTCGTCCGTTGGTCGACAGCGCTTTGCTCGGCAAGGCACAGGCTGCGTTGCCGGTGATTGTCGAAAAGAACCGGCCGCTGGAATTCTGGCGCTGGTCCCGGCAATCGGAGACGACCAGCTCGGGTTTGTGGGGTATTCCGGTACCGGTCGAGCGTCACCCGGTCATTCCCTCGATTGTTTTCGTTCCGATGCTCGGTTTCGACAGCGACTGCCATCGCCTGGGTTACGGCGGCGGCTACTACGATCGTACGCTGGCGATCCTGCCTCCGGACACGGTCTCTGTCGGCATCGGTTTCGAATTCGGGCGGCTGCCGACAATATATCCGCAGGCGCACGATATCGCGATGAACGCGATCGTTACGGAACGTGGCGTAAGTTGGAATCCGCTCAAGGCCGGCCCGGCCATGTGATGGTCATGCTAGCGCCGCCAAGCGAACCGGAGCGACCGGCGTTCGCCATTCCGCCGTGCAGGTTGGCGATTCGCGCGACGATGGCGAGGCCCAGGCCGTAACCCCCGGTGTCACGGTTGCGACTGCCGTCGAGGCGGGTGAAGGCCTTGAATACACGGGCACGGTCTTCTTCCGGGATGCCGGGCCCGTCGTCGTCAACGGCGAGCCTGTAGTTGTCACCGATCTTTGTGATTGAAACTTCGACCCGGCTGTTGGCGTGCCGGCAGGCGTTGACCAGCAGGTTGCTGAGCGCCAGCGTCATCAGTCGCACGTCGATGTTCAGGTTCCGGACTTCGTCGGCGGCGACAATATCGACGCGACATTCCGGCAGGCGGCATTTCTCGACGGTCTTCTTCAGCCAGGGATCGGCAGGAGTTTCCTGCCAGTGCATCCGCGTATCCGGATGATCGAGCCGCGCATAATTCAGCATGGTGGAAATCAGCCGGTCGATCTCCTGAACGTCCTCGGCGATCGCGGTGAGTTCCGCTCGCTCGCTGTCGCTGGCCTTGTCGCCGATAACCGCGAGTGCGAAACGGATGCGCGCCAGCGGTGTGCGCATTTCGTGGGAAAGTGCGCTTGTAAGTTCCTTCTGTCCCTGGATCAATGCGCCGAGACGCGACGACATCGCGTCAAAGTTCTCCGCAAGTTCCGTCAGGTTGCTGACCGAGCCTGCGGTTTGTTGGGGTTCGCGGTAGTCGGCGGCAAAAGCGCGCGTGGAGGCGGTTATCGTGTCCAGGTCCCGCAACAGCGGCCGCAGCCACAGGCCGACCACGATGAACAATGACAGGTAGAAGAGTGGCGGCACGAGGCCGAGCCAAGGATGCTCTTCCGGAAGATCCATGCCGCCGACCCGCACTAGCGTTCCATGGGAAGGCAATTCAAGAATCCAGCTGGCGCGTCCTTCCGCGTCAACCAGTTCCCGCGGCATGCCGGCTTCGGAATCCGCGCTGTCGACGACGGATCCCGACTCCAGTATTTGTATCGGAACCCCGAGTTCCCGTGTCAATTGAACGGCAAGACCGGCATGTTCGCTTGCGCTCGTTGCAGCCAGTCGCTCGGTGATCATGCGAAACGTGGCATCCCTCCAGGGTTCTCCGGCCGGTGCCAGGCGTGCCTGCAGTGCACGAAATCCGAAATCCAGAATCGTCGCGACAGCGATCAGCCCTGTCACGAGGAGCAGGTAAAGACGAAACAACAGCGTGCGGTCCTTGCCGGCGCTCACTCAGCTGCACCCCAGGCGTCCGGCGCCAGCAAGTAGCCTTTGCCCCAGACGGTCTTGATGCGTGTCGGCGCATCGGCGTCGTCGTTCAATTTCTTGCGCAGGCGAGAGATGCGGCCGTCAATGGATCGATCCATGCCGTCGTACTCGATGCCACGGATGCTCCGGTAAATGTCTTCGCGACTGAGCACACTCCCGGCCGAACGTGCCAGCAATACGAGCAATTCGAATTCCTGCGTCGTCATAGTCACTGCCTCACCGTCCAGCCAGACCTGTTGCGAGGCTTCGCTGATCCGCAGGCCGCCCAGAACGATGTCGTTGCGGCGTTTTGCGGCCGCAGCGACCGATTGTTCCGCGCGTCTCAGCAATGCTCGCGTGCGTGCCAGCAGGACGATCGGGTCAGCCGGTTTGCATACGTAGTCGTCTGCGCCGGCTTCAAGCCCGATGACCTGGTCGATGTCGGTGTCCCTTGCAGTGAAAATGAGTACGGGCCCGTCGAATTGCTTGCGCAGCTCGCGGCAGACACTGAGCCCGTCCATTCCGGGTAACATGATGTCCAAAAGCACGATACGAGGCCGAACGCGCGCGAACTGCGCCAGCGCCTGGTCGCCACGGCTCTCGATTGTCACGCTGAAGCCGTTCTGTTCGAGGTAGCGTGCCGTGAGAGTCGCCAGCCGCCGGTCGTCTTCCACCAGCAGGATGTCGCTGCGATCCGCGCTCACAATATGTCCCAGACATGACGCGTGCGCCGCTTGCGCCGTCGGTCCGGCGTGTCGCTCGTCATGACCTCGACCTCTACCGCAGCGACCGGCTCGTCGCTGCCTTCTGCCGTCATCCAGAACATGAATCCCTTTTCGACGATGCGACGTTCCTCGTGTTGCCCGGCGTCCGCCTCGCTCCAGCAGCGCAGCGGCACCGCGACAAACGGGTTGTGCAGGCAATAGTAGCCCAGCACGGGGCTTTGCCACGCAATCAGGAAGTCCATGTCGCAACTCGGGGTTCGCCTATCAATGATGCACAGCACGGGCTTGACTTTGAGTTGAACGGAACTGGCCGTTGCCACGTCGGCCGCCGTTACGCTCAACGGGATGCAAACCAGGAACATGCTTGCCAGAATTCTCCGCATCTCAGAACCGGTATCCGAAGCCGGCAAAAAAACCGGTCACGTAGTCATCCGCGACTATCGGGCTCGCCGCAGCGGCGTCGTTCATGCGCTCGACTTCGGCGACGACCGATAGCGTCCAGTTCGATGTGAGTTGGTAACTTCCCATGAGGCGGAACTCGACATTGATGCCGGCACCCGCTTCGTATGCAGGTAATGCCGGATTCGATTCCTCCGGCAGGACCCCCCAGTAGTAATTGTTCAGTTTGCCGCTTCTGTAACTCGCACCTATCGACGGTTCGAGGTACCAGCGCTGCTGGCGCATGCCGTAGCTGTAGCTGGCCGATACTTCGTAACCTCCGTGCGTGGCACTGACATCTCCGAAGGCGGCTAGCTGCAGCTGTCCCCAGTCGCCATCGCTTAGTATTTCGGCGCCGAGTTCCAGTGCGTAGTCGCGGTCCGGCACAGTGACCTGGACGTCGATTTGATTCGCGGTTCCGGCGTTCAGCCTCACGAATCGCGTGTCAGTACGTCCAAAAAACACGCGGTCGCTGTTGAAGCGAGTCATTGCGCTGAAGGTGAGCCATTCGTTGTCCGCCACGGTCAGGCCGAGATCGCCGTTGTCAAAAAAAAAGCGCTCGCCGAACCAGGCAATGTCGAGGTCGACAATGATAGGTATGTCCGCTGACTGAATCAGGGGGTTCGTCCTCACGCCGTAGCCCAATGCCATGCCGATGCGCCAGTTGGACGCGGCAGCGTCGATAACGCCGAGATTCGCGTTTTCCGGCGCGCTCAGTACGGTGGTTTCCTCGGCATCGAGGACCAGGGGTGCGAGCAGAAGCACGATGGCGCGTGTAAATTGTCTCAGCATGGTGTGCAACCCTCGGTATCGTGGTACGCCCGCGCCGCGACGCAGGCTCCAGTATTGTGCCGCAATGCCTCGCCCCGGTACGTCGGGAAGCTGTATAAAGAGTGTGCGAAATTGTCGAGCACAACCACACACTTTTTGACAAAGTCCATTCACAATTGCCACAGACTTGAGCGGGAGCGGCGCGTAGCGTATTTGCAGGTTTCCGGTCCCCAGGAGCATGACAATGTACAGGCACTTATTGCAAATGTTGACGCTGGGCGTCGCCACCGGCGTATTTCTTGCCGGCTGCGGTAGCGGCGGAAGCGATCCGGCCGGGCAAAACCCGCCGCCTCCACCGCCTTCCGGAATGCTACGAAAAGTCGGCAGTGCCAGCGAGCTCGAAGCCTCCATCAAAGGCGGACTGACCGCCATCCGTAGTAGCCAGAGCCTTGGGATTACAGCGGGTTCCGGTGCGACAGCGGCCGGCGTTCCGCAATACTCCGGCACCTATACGCAGGAGGCCAATGTCGACGAATACGACAGCGTGAAATACGACGGCGAGTTCCTTTTCGTTGCGCCGATGCGCCAACAGTACCCTTGTTGCTGGCTTGCCGCGCAGAGTGGCGGTTCCGCGCCTCCCCCGGCCGATCGCAGCATCAGGATCCTCGAAACCGATCCGGCAAGCGGCGGTGCGACCGAAGTGAGCCGCATTCCGCTGGAAGACGATGTATCGGTGCAGGGGCTCTACCGAACGGCCGATCGCCTTGTTGCCATGACCAGCACCAGTTTCTACGGCAGCTACGGCGATGCCTGGTCGAGTCTCGCGATCTGGGCACCCGAGCAATCCGGAATTGCCGTTTACGATACCAGCGACATAGCGCAACCCGCGTTGCTCTTCGATGCCCTCTTCGAAGGCATTTTCATCGAGAGTCGCAGAATCGGCGATACGGTGTATGTCGTCAGCCGGTATACGCCGAATATCGATGGCCTCATCTACAACGTCACGACGGCTGCGGATCAGGCAGCCAACCAGGCGCTGCTGAACAATGTCTCGCTTGGCGAATTGCTGCCGGCAATCACGATCAATGGCAACGCGACAAGCCTGGTCACGCCGGAGAACTGCTTCGTGCCCAGCGGCGAAGCGCCGGCCTATCCTGTCATTACCAGTATCACTGCGATTCCGCTGAACAATCCTGCCGCATTCACGACCACCTGCTATAACGACGACGCATACGGCATCTACGTGTCAGAGAGTTCGATGTACCTCGCGCAATCGCAACCGGAAGGTACGCGGGTGCACAAGTTCGGTCTTGGCGCGGGTTCGCCGGACTATGCAGGGTCTGCCGACATTCTGGGAATCCTGTGGCGCGGCGGGCAGGCGGATTTTCGCATGAGCGAGAAGGACGGCATCCTGCGGGCGTTTACGTCGACCTACGATGGTGTTGCGCCGGACTTCATCGATCATCACTTGATTCTGCTACAAGAATCGACGACGTCGGCTGTGCCGGAACTGGAAACCGTGTCGCAGTTGCCGAACGCCAGCCGGCCCGAAGAGATCGGCAAGCCGAATGAGCAGCTCTATGGTGTGCGCTTCATCGGCGACCGTGCCTATGCGGTAACTTTCGAACGCATCGATCCGCTGTACGTATTCGACCTGTCGGACCCGTCCGATCCACAGATTGCCGGTACGCTGGACATCACGGGATTCTCCGACCTGCTGCACCCGGTCAGCGACGACCTGTTACTTGGCGTCGGCACCAGCGATAACAACGCGGTCAAACTGGAGCTTTTCGATGTATCCAATATCGCCCAGCCGCTGTCATTGGGAAGCGACGTCCTCGGCGGCCGCGGTTCCTACAGCGAGGCGATCAACGACCGGCACGCGTTTACCTATCTCGCGGATGTGAATGGTGTCGATCGTTTCACGATCCCTGCAGACCTGACTGCCGACGATGACAGTTACCAAATGGTCGAATCCGGGCTCTATCTCTACGAGATTCGCGACAAGGCGACGCCGGCACTGGCATCGCTCAATGCAGTCGGCAGTGTCGTCGTGCACGACGAGAACGAAGGTGTTCCTTATTACTTCAGCAGGCGAAGTCGTGCGATCCTGCACGATGACACGATCTACTACGTGCGCGACGATGAAGTGTTTTCGACGGTGTGGGGAAATCCGCAGGCAATCAACGGACCCCTCTAGGCGACCCTCTGATTAATTCGAAATCCACCGTCATTGCGAGCGCAGCGAAGCAATCTCTTACTTCTTATTCAATGACTTAGAGATTGCTTCGTCTCTTCGTTCCTCGCAATGACGAATTAATCAGAGGTTCCCTAGGCGACCTGCGTTTGCTCGATGCGCCAGACGGAGGCCGGCGGCAGATTCTGCCAGATCCAGGTACGCCGCTTCGCTGCCGCGCCATGCCGGGCCAGCAGCTCAGCCGGCACCGGGCAACGCAGGCCATAGGTAAACTGGATCAGCGGTCCTCCGCTGCCAGTGCGCAACGCTTCTCGCAGAAAGGAGTCCTGATCGTCCCGGTTCATTGTCAGTATCGGCAGGGCGGACACCACGGCCTTGACCGGGTCGGCAATGCCGGAATGCTGCAACAATGCCTGCAGCTCGCGGGCATCCCCGCGAACGATCGTGCAGGCCGGAAATCGGCGACGCAGGCGTCCGCATAGTTGCGGGTCTCTTTCAATAATCACCAGCTTGTTCGATGCGATACCGGCACGAAGAAGCCCGGCCGTAATGCTGCCGGTGCCGCCACCGAGTTCCACGACCAGGCCATCCCCGTGAGCAATTTCCCTGGCCATCGCGTCGGCCAGGAACCTGCCACTCGGCAGGATGGCGCCGACTTCCCGGGGCGAGCGCAACAAGGCGGCGCCAAGTGACCAGCCGTCGACCAGCGTGTTCCTGACAGCGATTCGGGCCGGCCCGAAGCGGGTGGCTTTCCGATCCCTCAATGTCGATTCAAAATGATTCTGCTGCTTCATTTCTTAACACCGCGACGCTGCGAGCGATTAAGTTGCCGGATTTAGCCCTGCCGCAAAGGTATTACGCAAGAACAATTTGAGAAATGCGCCACCGGATTGTCAGTTCCTCCCATCACCGTTGGATTTCGGGAAGCGAATCGAGGTGACGTTGACCTTATAGAATGGGAAATACTCGTCAGTTCCGAAGAAATTACCCGCGTCGATATGCGTCGGTAAACGGTGTCCGTCGAATTCCACGTTTTTGGACAGGTTCCCGCCAAAAGGCTGTCGCTGGAAAGTCTTCGTGGCGTTCGTATCCGACCAGCGCTGGAATACGACTTTGTTCAAGCTTCCGTCCGTCTCCACCGACAGGTCAACGGATTGATCGAATTCTCCAAACGATAAGGTCACTCGTGCAGTCGCATCGTCGATCGGGTCCCAGCGAACATGGCCACCTGGCAGCAGAGCCGCTGGCGCCCAGAATACTGCCTCCGCTGCGTATCGCCCGAATGCCGACCGAAAATGGTCGAGGTTACCGCCGCCGCGCGCCATAAGCAGATACCGAAATCAGTCACGCCGGCCGACGTGATAAATTGCCTGCGCAAGGCAATGCATATGGAGTGACAGTACGATGCCCAAAAGATTGCTGCAATGCGCAGCCTCTGGCCTGGTCATTGCGCTGATCGCGATATCGGCACTGTATGTCCGCGACATGAATCGCGCCTACGAGCGCGTTCAGGACAAGAGCACGGTCATAGCATCGCCTTACGGGGACATCGAGTACGTCGAGGGTGGATCCGGTCCTGCCGTTCTGCTGGTCCACGGCAGTGGCGGCGGCTTTGATCAAGGCGAGCTCATTGCGCGGGCCGTACTGGGTGACGAATTCCGCTGGATTGCGCCGTCGCGCTTCGGCTATCTGCGCTCAAGCTTCCAGGAGGGGGCCACGTGGGACGCCCAGGCCGATGCTTATGCATTTCTACTCGATCACCTGAATATCGAAAACGTCGCAGTCGTTGCCATGTCTCAGGGGGGACCATCGGCGCTGCTTTTCGCTGTATTGCATCCCGAGCGGGTTTCCTCGCTGACGCTGATCTCTTGCGGAGTGGTCGCGTCTTCCGCAGGGCTTCAAGCTCAGGCGAACGAAAAGGGCGAGATGCTGACCACGATTTTCCGATACGACCCGCTTTACTGGCTTATCTCGAGATCGTTCAGGAAACAACTCATGATCCTGATGGGTGCCGACGACGCTGTTATCGCTGGCCTTACCTCCGACCAGCGAATCTTATTCGATGAATTCATTGATTACATGAACCCCGTTTCGTTGCGTTCTTCCGGAGCGGAATTCGATAACAAAGCTCTACTTCCGGGTAAGAGGATTGCCGCGATTATGGCGCCGACCCTGATACTTCATGCCGCGGACGATACGTTGCAGCTATTCCACAACGCCGAGTTCGCTGCTGCCACGATTCCGGATTCAACGCTGGTTCGTTTTGCAAAGGGCGGTCACTTTCTCATCGGTACTGAGGAAACTACAGTCCGCAATAGTGTACGGGACCATATCCACGGTCGCAGCGGCAGGTCTCCGTCTCGTATCCCTGATGATGAGGAAGCGAGACCGTAACCGTTTGCGCCGAAAGTATGACAGGCCGGTGACGACGGCACCGGCCCATAGCAGCTATGGCACGTGTCCAAAATCCAGTGAAGCACTCATTTTTTCGGAAATCCGGTCATTGCGAGCGCAGCGAAGCATTCTTGTACTTTGTATAGTGTGCATTGCCGATTGCTTCGTCGCTTTGCTCCTCGCAAAGGCAAATTGATCAATGCTTCCCTAGGATGAGATCTTTACGCTTTTCTTCCTGCCTTTTCCCGTCTTCGTCTTCGCCTTCGCCTTCTTTTTGGATTTCGGAGCTTCGATTTCAAGAACTCCGTTCTTGTATTCCGCCGTGATTTTGTCCACGTTGATGTCGGCAGGCAGTTCTATGTACCTGTACACGTCGTTACTGCTGAACTGACTCCAGCGAACTTTGGCGCTTTCCCTTTCCGCATGGCTCTCGCTGCGAGCAGCCTTGACAATCAGTTCGCGTGGAGTCGCCGTAACGGAGATATCTTTGGCATCGAAGCCTGCGAGGGCCACTTTGACTTCGAACTCGTCGTCTTCTTCGACCAATTCCGCGGCAGGCCAGCAGACTTCTCGCTCGGCATCCAGCCAATCCTCCAGATCATTGCCCATGCTGAAGCCCCGTCGGGCAAACAGGTTGTAGGCACGAACCCGAATCTGATCGACGACTTTTTCGAGCTCATCGAAAATCGGTAGCTTACGCTCCTGGATTGACGGCACTTTTCTTACAGTTAGTTTGGACATCGTGCTCTCCTCAACAATTGTCGAATGTGAAATCTGCGTAATTCCACACGTGGCCGAGCGTCGTTCCAGATTGTTTTCTGTGTTCTCCAATGTCGGTGCCACTTAATGGAGAATGCGCCGCTGCGATTGAAAAAAACATACGTACAAGCCTCGAGCGGGGCAAAGCAATGATTCATATGAAGTTTTCTGGCAGCACGGCACAAGTCCGGAGGGTGATCCATTGCGATTGGAACACCACTGCATTAAGAGCGTGTTGCAAAGATCCGGATACTGGACGTTCATACGACAGGTCGATTCACCAGGATCTCACTGTCTAAGGGCCGAACCTCAGTCAAAGGCGATATAAAGGCACGTCAGCATATTTCGAACAGGCCCGCGGCGCCCATGCCGCCGCCGACGCACATCGTCACCACGGCGTATTTAGCGCCACGGCGTTTGCCTTCCATCAACACGTGGCAGGTCATGCGTGCACCGGACATGCCGTATGGATGGCCGATTGAAATGGCACCGCCGGAGACATTGAATATGTCATTCGGTATGCCGAGTTTGTCGCGACAGTAAATCGCCTGGCTGGCGAATGCCTCGTTCAACTCCCAGATGCCGATGTCATCCATTTTGAGGCCATGGGCTTTCAGTAATTTCGGAACCGCGAATACGGGGCCGATGCCCATTTCATCCGGATCGCAACCGGCGACCGTCATCCCGCGACAAACGCCCAGGGCTTCCAGTCCTTTTTTCTCGGCTGCTTTTGCTTCCATCAGGACCACAGCGGCAGCGCCGTCGGAAAGTTGCGAGGCATTGCCTGCGGTAATGAACTTGCCCTGCTGGACTTTCTGACCGCCCTTGAACACCGGCGACAGCTTCTTCAGGTCTTCGATGGTCGTCGCCGGACGGTTTCCTTCGTCCAGCTCGATAGTGACTTCCTTGGGCTGTGTCTCGCCGGTTTCCTTATTGATCATGACCTGCATGGTTGTCGTTATCGGGGCGATCTCTGCGTTGTAACGACCGTCTGCCTGCGCCTTGGCCGTGCGTTGCTGCGATTGCAGCGCAAATTCGTCCTGCGCATCGCGGCTGACGCCATACCGTTCGGCCACGATCTCCGCCGTTTCCAGCATGCTCATGTAGAGCTGTGGAAGATGGCTGACGAGGTATGGATCGGTGGCGCGGAAACGGTTCATCTTTTCGTTTTGAACCAGTGATATGGATTCCAGGCCGCCGCCGATCGTGATGTTCATGCCGTCCTCGACGATCTGTTTCGAAGCCGTCGCGATGGCCATCAGACCGGACGAACACTGACGGTCGATCGTCATGCCCGACACGGTGACCGGCAGGCCGGCTCGCATCGCGGCCTGGCGCGCAACGTTGCCCCCGGTACTGCCTTGTTGCAACGCGCAGCCCATGATCACGTCGTCGACGCTTTGCGGATCGATACCGGCGCGTTTCACCGCTTCCGCGATGGCATGACCGCCGAGCGTCTGACCCTGGGTGTCGTTGAACGCTCCGCGATAGGCCTTCCCAATCGGGGTACGGGCGACCGAGACGATGACTGCTTCACGCATGATGGTTCCTCTTTTTCCAGTTCAATCGTTCATTCGCCGGCGCTCGCGAAGCCTTCGCCGCTGGCGACCAGCTTTTCAAGAAACGGCGATACCTTGAGCCACTTGCCGCCCGTCTGAACACTGTACTTTCGTAGCTTCTCCAGCGCGGTCTTCAAGCCTACTTCGTTCTCGGCCCAGAACATCGGTCCGCCGCGATAGGCGGGAAAGCCGTAGCCGTAGATGTAAACAATGTCTATGTCGCTTGCACGATTAGCCACTTTCTCTGCCAGCACATCGCAACCCGCGTTGACCAGCGAAAGCAGGCAGCGTTCGAGTATTTCCTCGTCGCGGATTTCACGACGCACGATGCCGAAATCTTGCGACGACATTTCGATGAGCTCGGCGACGACGGGAGACGGACGCGGCGTGCGGTCGCCGGGAGCATAGTCGTAGTAACCGGCACCGGTCTTCTGGCCCAGGCGTCCCATTTCGACCAGCAGATCGGCCGTGCGAAACACGCGGCCATCGAAGGAATCCGGATCGCGTTCCTTGCGGGATTTGTAACCGATATCGAGACCGGCCAGATCGCTCATCTGCATCGGGCCCATCGGCATGCCGAAGTCGCGGAGAACCGAGTCGACCTGTTCCGGCATTGCACCTTCGAGCACGCAAAGCGCCGCCTGGTAGCCGTAACCACCCAGCATCCGATTGCCGATGAAGCCGTCGCTGTTGGCACAGACCACGCCAACCTTGCCGATACGCTTTGTGGTTTCAATGGCTGTTTTTAATGCGTCCTGAGCGGATTTTTTGCCTCGCACCACTTCGCACAGGCGCATGACATTGGCCGGTGAGAAAAAATGCATGCCTACGACATCCTGCGGGCGCGAGGTGGAACTGGCGATTTCGTCGATCGACAGATAGGACGTATTGGAGGCGAGGATCGCGCCTTTCGCGGCGACTTTATCCAGCTTGCCGAAAACCTCTTTCTTGATCGCCATGGTCTCGAAAACGGCTTCGATAATGAGATTGGCCTTGCCGAGATCGTCATAGCTCAACGTTGGAGCGAGCAGGTCCATGCGTTGTTCGACCTGTTGCATCGTCAGCCGGCCCTTTGCAGCCGAGCTCTCGTAATTCTTTCGCATGACCGCGACGCCGCGATCCAATGCATCCTGTTTCACCTCCAGCAAGGTGACGGGAATGCCGGCATTCAGGAAGTTCATTGCAATGCCGCCACCCATGGTTCCGGCGCCGATGACGGCAACCGATTCGATGTCGCGCACCGGAACGTTCTTGTCGAGGTCCGGAATTTGCGATGTTGCGCGTTCTGCAAAGAAGACATGTTGCAGGGCGCGGGCCTGGCTGTTTTGCAGGCACTGCATGAACAGATCCCGTTCGCGCTTCAATCCTTTGTCAAACGGCAGCGTGGCCGCGGCTTCAAGCGCATCGACAATGCGCTGTGGCGAAAAAAGTTTCTTCTTTTGCTTCGCGATACGCTGGCGCGCCTGCTCGAAGTAGTCTTTCGGCATTTGGCCGGTATCGATATCGAGGTCGCGGATCTTTCGCGGTAGTGCACCTTCGGCAACGAGGCGCTTCGTGTATTCGAGCGCCGCTTCCGGCAAATCGCCATCGAGGATTTTGTCGATGATGCCGAGTTGCGCGGCCTTTTCCGCAGGCAACGGGTCGCCGGAGACGATGATATCGAGCGCCGCATCGACGCCGACCAGCCGTGGCAAGCGCTGCGTGCCGCCGGCGCCCGGCAGCAATCCGAGTTTTACCTCCGGCAGTCCTACCTTTGCGTCCGCGACCGCGACGCGGTAATGACAGCCCAGCGCGATTTCAAGACCGCCACCGAAGGCGCTGCCATGAATTGCGGCGACCATGAATTTGGAAGAGTCTTCGAGTGCCTGGATCGTGTCGGGCAAGGACGGAGCCTGCATCGGTTTGCCGAATTCCCTGATGTCGGCACCGACCATGAAGGTGCGGCCTTCGCAGATCAGGATGCCGGCCTTGATCTGCGGATCTGCGTTAATTTTGGCGCAACCATCGATGATGGCCTCGCGAACACCGGCATTGATGGCATTCACCGGAGGATTGTTGACCCGGATGATCCCGATATTGTCGCGTTTTTCAAAGCTGCCGTGCATGTCAGTCTCCAGAATCGGCTATCAAATGCTTGGTTGTTCGCATCAACCGCCCAAGGCTACGCGGCATTTTCGACCGGGACTATTAATGATGAATGTTTGTAGAAAATATTGTCGGAGTGAAAGAATTTGAACCGTACTCGCCACACGCGGAAACAGTCGGTTGGTCGCCAGTCTCGACCAGCAGGGCCGTTGCCTCGCGAATTCGTTTCGGCTCTTGTTAGTTTTCAATCACTTACAAGACTATCACGAATAAGAACAATCGCGTACGGTGTGTTTCGAAAGCGTTCGATGGTGTTGCGGTCAAAACGTATCGTGCCCGGATCCCTGTGCGCTTATCGTAGGACATATATATGGCTAAACAATCGGCAATTCTGTCTGTTGTCATCTCGCTCCTGGCGCACCCGCTGGCTGCGAGCGCGCAGCAGCCCGATGCCGCGGAGATCGTCCGTGGCGCCATAGATCACTGGCGAGGCACGTCATCCTATTCGGAGATGACCATGATCATTCACCGCCCCGATTGGCAGCGCACGATGTCCATGCGCGGCTGGACCGAGGGCGACAAACGTACTTTGGTGAGAGTGACGGAGCCGCAGAAGGATCGAGGCAACGGCACGCTGATGATCGACAACACGATGTGGACCTACAGTCCGAAAGTGAACCGCGTCATCAAGATTCCGTCATCGATGATGAGTCAGAGCTGGATGGGGTCGGACTTCTCCAACAAGGATATCTCCCGATCGGACGACATCGTTGACCAATACGAACACAATCTGATCGGCACGACGGAAGCCGGCGGTCACGTAACTTATGAAATCCAGTCGGTTCCGCACGAAGATGCGGCGGTCGTCTGGGGCAAGGAAGTGCTGACCGTCCGGGACGACTACGTCCTGATCGGACACGAGTTTTACGATCAGGACGGCATGCTGGTCAAGAAACTGACCTCGCTGGAGATCGGCGAAATGGGAGGTCGAAGCGTTGCCATTCGGCAACGCATGGGCAAGGTTGACGAACCGGATGAGTGGACGGAAGTGCGTATTGATGCAATCGAGTACGGCGTCGAGCTTAACGATAACGTCTTTACACAGTCCAATCTGCGCAATCCGCGCAACTGAGTTGCGCACGGCATGAATATCGTTCTGCGGCTGGCCTGGCGAAACCTGTGGCGCTATCCGCGCCGCACCTGGCTGACAACCGGCGCCATGATTTTTTCCAACGTACTGCTGGTGTTCATGATTTCAATCCAGATCGGCACATATGGCCTGATGATCGACAACACGCTTGAGGCGCTGACAGGGCACCTGCAGATCCAGGCCCCGGGCTACAAGGACGACCTGAAGATGCGCCAGGTCGTGCCGGACGCGATTTCGCTGGCGGCGTCGGTGCGGGAAGGGCTGAATCTGCAAACCGTCTCCGCGCGGGGCGCGGCCTTCGCATTGGCCTCCAGTGAAGACCGCAGCTACGGCATACAGGTACTCGGCGTCGAACCGATGTTCGAGCCCGGAGTCTCGAGCCTGCCCGGCCTGACGAAGGAAGGCCGCTACCTCGACGATGCGAACGCAGCGGAAATTGTCATCGGTTCCGTGCTGGCACGGAATCTGCGCGTATCGATCGGCGGTGAACTGACTCTTCTCGGCAGCGGGCGTGACGGATCGATCGCCGCGGGCATCGTGACCGTCGTCGGCGTATTTCACGGCGGCAACAAGGAACTGGACCGCGGCATCGCGGAAGTGCCAATCGGTTATTTCGAGGACACGTTCGACATGCAGGGCGCGGCGCACCAGATTGTCATCAATGCCGGCGACTATTCGAAAACGGAACAGCTGGTTCAGCAGGCAAATGCGTTGCTGCCTGCCGATAGCAAACTCGTGGTGCATGACTGGAACGCCCTGCAGCCTGGTCTTCGGCAGGCCATCCAGGCGGACATGGGCAGCGCCATTTTCATGTACGCGGTGCTGGTAGTGCTGGTGGCATTCAGCGTGCTGAACACGCAGCTGATGTCGGTTCTGGAACGAACCCGGGAATTCGGCATTGTGATGGCACTCGGATTGACTCCGGGACGGCTTGGCCGGCTGGTGATGCTGGAAACGGCCCTGATGGGGCTCGTCGGGCTTGTCATGGGTTCGGTGCTGGGCGGAATCGTGACCAGTCTGTTTACGGTAAAGGGAATCTACGTGCCCGGCATGGAGGAAATGGCCGGGCAGTTCAATCTTCCGTCCAGGATGTATCCGCAGGTTTCGGCACTAACGCTCATTGCCGGGCCGGGAATCGTTTTCCTGTTCACGCTGCTTGCAGCGATTTATCCCGCGATGCGGCTACACTGGTTGCAGCCGGTGGCCGCGATGAGGGCGGCCTGATGTACATGCTGAGAATCATGTCGACGCTCGCTTGGCGTAATCTTTGGCGAAACCATCGCCGAACGATCATCATGATCAGCGCAATAACGATCGGCGTCTGGGCCATGATCTTCATGACGGCGCTGATGCGCGGCATGGTCAACGAAATGGTCCGCGACGGCATTCGCGCGCTGCCGGGTCACGTTCAGATTCACGGGCGCGGGTTCCTTGACGATCCGGGCATCAACAATTTGCTGCCAATGAAAGACGAGGACGTTACCGCATCCTTCGATGCGGCCGGTTTCGACGCCTGGGCCGGCCGCATCAGGGTACCTGCGGTCGTAACGAGCGAACGGGATTCGCGCGGGATCACGCTTTACGGTATCGACCCCGTCCGCGAAAGGGACATCACTTTCGTAGCCGGTGACATCGTTGAGGGACGCTTTCTCGAAGACGCAGACGACAGCGGCGTCGTGATCGGCAGGAAGCTAGCGGACAATCTCGAAACGGAACTTGGTAAACGGATTGTCATCATGAGCCAGGACCCTGATAACGAAATCGCGGACCGTGGCTTTCGTATCGTCGGTATTTTCGAGGCCAGGCTCGAGGCCTACGAGACCTCAATGCTTTTTGCGGGCAAGTCGGCCATCCAGAAAATGCTGAACGTCCCGGACCGCATCAACGAAGTGGTCGTGCTGGGCGACGACTACCGCAATGTCGACCCGGTTGTGCGCAAAGTGACCGATCTGGTCGGCCCGGGTGTCGAAGTGCTGCCCTGGTACGAGGTGGACAGTTACCTCGGCACGATGATGACGGTAATGGATGGATTCGTGCTGGTGTGGATGATCGTCGTGTTTCTGGCACTTTCATTCGGACTGGTCAATACGTTGGTAATGGCTGTTTTCGAGCGCGTTCGTGAAATCGGTTTGATGATGGCGCTAGGCATGCGTCCGACAAGTATCCTGTTGCAGATCGTCATCGAGTCGCTGCTGTTGCTGTTGCTCGGGCTGCTTATCGGCAACGTGCTCGCAGGTGCAACCGTCTACTGGTTGCGCGATGGCATTGACATCTCCGTCGTTGCCGCGGGCATGGAGATGTTCGGCGCCAGCAGCTTGCTTTATCCGCAATTGACAGCGCACGACGTGGTATTGGCAAACGTCGTCGTCCTCATTCTGGGCTCTATAGCCAGCCTTTCGCCCGCCTGGCGCGCATCGCGCTACGACCCTATTGAAGCAATTACGAAGGTTTAGTTATGACTGCGGTGACGTGTATCGAACTGTGCAAGACCTACCGGCAAGGCGACCAGGAGATCAAGGCGCTCGATCATGCCAGTATCGATATCGGGGAGGGCGGCTTCGTCTGCCTGTCCGCACCGTCGGGCGGTGGCAAGACCACGCTGCTGAATGCCATTGGCGGGCTGGATATTCCGGATAGCGGCGAAGTCTGGATTGCCGGCAAACGTATCGACAACCTCGGCAAAGGCGAACTTGCAAACTTGCGCCTGCACAAGATCGGGTACGTGTTTCAGGCTTACAACCTGGTGCCGGTGCTGTCGGCCAGGGAGAACGTCGAATTCGTCATGCAGGTGCAGGGCGTTCCCGCCGGCCAACGCGCCGAGAAGTCGATGGCGATTCTGAAAGAAGTCGGCCTGCAGGGACTGGAAGATCGGCGACCGGCCGAGATGTCCGGCGGCCAGCAGCAACGAGTCGCCGTCGCGCGTGCCATCGTGTCGCGCCCGGCACTGGTGCTCGCGGACGAGCCTACGGCCAATCTCGACTCGAAGACCTCGGATGCATTGATGGAGCTGTTCGTGCAGCTGAACAAGACGCACGGCACGACCTTCGTCATTGCCACGCACGATCAGCGTGTCATGGGATACGCGAAACGGCTCATCAAGATGCTGGACGGGCGAATCGTTGACGATATCGATCAGCAGGCTGCGTAGTTCAACGCTGATTCTCGCGGCTGCCGCGCTGCTGTTGGCTGGAGCTGGCCACGCCGATGAGACGGAGTATCAATTCGATGGCCATACAAAGGGCAGGGTCTTTGGCCACTGGTTTCCGGACGACAGCATTTTCAATGAGCTGACGGGAACGTCTGCGCTCGATATCGAAACGGATCTGCGACTGAACCTGGAAGCAAAGCAAGGCCCGTGGGCCGTGCAAGGCTCTTACCAGTTGTTTGCTCTTCACGGCGATCGCATCGAGTATTCCAGGAATATTTCGTTCACGGCCGGCCTTACTGGCGACCGCCTGCCCGACGACCGGCGGCGCCTGCTGGATCTGACCAGTGTCATTCGCGACGATGGAGAATTCGCGACCCTGCATCGCCTGGACCGGCTCTGGTTCGACTACACCGGCAACAGCACTGTGCTGCGTGTCGGACGCCAGGCTATTACCTGGGGCAACGGCTTCTTTTTTTCGCCGATGGATATCGTCAATCCCTTCGATCCGACGGCAATCGACACGGAATACAAAGCCGGCGACGACATGTTGTACGGCCAGTACCTGAGAAAAAATGGCCATGACATACAGGCTGCGGTCGTTTTCCGCCGCGATCCGCTAACGGGCGACCCTGAATCGACCCAAAGCACGTTATCGGTCAAGTACCACGGCATCGTCGGCAACGGAGAATTCGATGCACTCGTTGCGCGCAGCTACGGTGACACGATGTTCGGTATTGGCGGAAATCGCGATCTCGGTGGTGCCGTGTGGCGGGGCGATGTCCTTGTCACCCTGCACGATTCGTCGGCTACCGCACAGCTCGTCACCAATCTCAACCACTCGTGGACCTGGCTTGGGAAAAACGTCAGCGGTGTAGTCGAGTATTACTACAGCGGCTTCGGCATCGGAGGCGGACATTACGATGCCGCGGGCCTTGCGGAAAACGCGGAGCTGCTGCGACGAATTTCAAGAGGCGAGCTGTTCACGCTTGGGCGGAATTATCTCGCCGGCGGCATAACGGTCGAGATGACGCCGCTGTGGACCTTGACGCCGAATCTGTTCGCCAACCTTGATGACAAAAGTGCGTTCTTTCAGATCGTCACGCAATATAGCCTTGGCGACAACGCAACGTTTCTCGGTGCGCTGAGTATACCGATGGGCCCGCAGGGTACCGAGTACGGCGGAATTGAAAGCGGCCTGCCGGATCAATACGTCTCCACGGACCTTGCCGTGTTTGCACAACTCGCCTGGTATTTTTGATTTGCTTGTCGGTGGTCTCGCTGGCGTCAGACTCTGCACGATTGCCACACAAGATCATGATTAAGCCAATGCGAATCCACGTTACAGGACTGCATAGAGCCTCCTTTGAATCCGTGGTCAAAATGGACGTTGACTACAACATGCTTCATGATACAGCGCTTACTATTTCTCCAATCCGTTCTACTACAACAGCTTGCCCGCATCGGCAGTGCTTGAGGCGTCTTTGGTCGGCGGTGCTCGGCTAGCCAGAACTATTCGAAGGTTCTGCAATCATGAATTTCGACAACTACTTCAGATTCGCACGTTGGACTGACTGGAGACAGGTCCTGATCGTATCGTCACTGGTCATCTGCACCAGTGTGGCGATAGCGAACACCGAGGCGACGAGTGGCGGTTCCGAGCATTACGGATTGTTGTCTCTTGCTCCGGCACTCGCAACTCTCATTATTTCTTTTTGGACAAAAAACGTCTTGCTGGGTCTTCTTTGTGGCGTTCTACTGGGTGGTGTCGTTACCGGCCAATACAACGTCGTCAACGCTTACCTGATTCCAAGCCTGGGTAGCGAGCGCTATGCGCAGATCCTTCTGGTCTACTTGTGGGCACTTGGTGGCCTCATCGGAATCTGGAACAAAAACGGCGGCGCACAGCACTTCGCGATTACAGCCGCAAACAGATTCGTTCGCTCCCGGCGTTCAGCAAAGGTATTCGCATGGATCATGGGCGTCATCTTTCACCAGGGCGGAACGATTAGCACGGTCCTGACCGGGACTACGGTCAAACCGGTTGCAGATCGTGAGTACGTTTCGCATGAAGAACTGTCATACGTCGTTGATTCAACGGCGTCCCCGATAGCAACTGTAATTCCGTTCAACGTATGGCCTGCTTACATCGCGGGCCTGATCACGATCGAGTCACTCCGCCCCATGGTGCCGGATCAGGAAAGCGCCATAGCCTGGTTCCTGAAGGCGATACCTTTCAATTTCTACGCGCTGATCGCCGTGACATTTACTTTGTTGCTGTCGCTGGACAAAATGTTCTGGGTAGGCGCGAAAATGCGTGCTGCGATCGAGCGCTCCAGCAGCACGCATCAATTGAATCGCCCGGGGGCGCAACCCTTACTGTCGCCGGAGTTAAACGAGGCCGAGGTACCGGACTACTATCGTCCGTCACTGATCGACTTTTTTCTGCCGATGTCAGTCTTGCTTGGTTTCTCCATTGTGCCGTGGCTGCTGGGCGGATCGCCGATGATATTCGAGGCGTTCGGGCTGTCGGTCCTGTCGGCGATGCTCCTTTCTGCAATGCGCGGCATGCCGGTCCACGATGTATTCGAGGCTGTATTGAATGGCATCAAGGGTGTAACTGTCGGCGCTGTGATACTGGGTCTTGCGGTGACACTCGGCAATGTGTCCGAGTCACTGGGTGCGGCAGTCTTTGTCGTAGAAAACTCGAGCAGCATCCTGCAGCAAGTGCCTTACATACTTCCCGGCCTGCTAATGTTGGTCTGTATGTTCGTATCGTTCTCGATCGGATCGTCCTGGGGAACCTATGCGGTGATGTACCCGATAGCGTTGCCCCTCGCTTATACGATCAGCCCGGATCCGCTGTTTTTCGTGTTGAATTTTAGCGCTATTCTTGGCGGTGCGGTGTTTGGCGATCAATGTTCGCCTTATTCGGATACTACTGTCTTGTCGGCCATGGCGTGCGGAGCAGATCTGATGGACCATGTTCTGACCCAGCTACCTCTGGCATTGCTGGCCGCAGGCATCTCGATGGTGTTGTACGTGCTAATCGCATTTGTCAGTTTCCTGTAAGCGGACAAAGACGCGAGAGGGCCCCTGCCTCCCGAAGACAATTAGACACTCGTTTATAATCAAGAGCTTACGTGTTTATGCAGAATGACAAATCCGGAGCAATCGCACCGCTTACGCGGCCATCGGACCGTAGCAATGCGGCGTCGATGCATGAACACGACAAGCTATCCGATCTCAAGCGCATCCTGGTTGCAAATCGCGGCGAAATCGCCATTCGCGTCATGCGCGCGGCCAGTGAACTGGGCATGCGAACCATTGCGATTTTTTCCGCCGAAGACCGATTCTCACTACACCGTAGCAAAGCCGATGAAGCTTATTTGGTTGGCAGCGGCAAAGGCCCCATTGAGGCATACCTCGACATAGCCGACGTCTTGAAAATTGCGCACGAGGCGCGAGTCGATGCAATTCACCCGGGGTACGGATTCCTTTCTGAAAATCCGGATTTCGCATCCGCCTGCGAGGCCGTCGGTATCAAACTGATCGGACCGACGGCCAAGACTCTGCATTTGCTCGGTAACAAGATATCGGCGCGCGAGCTGGCAACGAAAGCCGGCGTTCCGGTTATGCCGGCCACCAAACCGTTGCCGGAGTCGCTGGCAGAATGCGCACAATTGGCAAAGGAAATTGGCTACCCGGTCATGCTGAAAGCCAGTTGGGGTGGCGGTGGTCGCGGTATGCGCGTCATCGAATCCGAAACGCAGCTGACAGAGTTGTTACCGGTTGCGCGACGCGAGGCCAAGGCGGCCTTCGGCAACGACGAGGTGTATCTCGAAAAACTGGTGCGCAATGCGCGCCATATCGAAGTGCAGATCATCGGCGACGATGCCGGCAACCTGGTGCATCTGTTTGAGCGCGATTGTTCGGTGCAGCGCCGTAATCAGAAAGTCGTGGAACGGGCGCCTGCGGTGTTCCTTGGCGATTCGCAACGGGCGGAGATGTGTGAAGCGGCACTGAAGATCGGGCGCGCCGCCAACTATCGAAACGCCGGCACGGTCGAGTTCCTGCAGGACGTCGATTCCGGCAAATTCTATTTTATCGAGGTCAACCCCCGTATCCAGGTCGAACATACCGTCACCGAGGCGGTGACCGGCATCGATATTGTCAAAGCGCAAATCCGCATTGCCTTCGGCGCCGTTCTGGGTACCCCGGAAAGCGGAGTTCCGGCGCAGCCGGATATCCGGGTTACCGGCCATGCAATTCAATGTCGGGTTACCACGGAGGATCCGGAAAATAAATTCGTCCCGGACTACGGCCGAATTACCGCGTATCGCAGCCCGGCCGGCTTCGGCATAAGGCTGGATGCGGGGACCGCTTACGCCGGCGCCATCATTTCGCGGCACTACGATTCTTTGCTTGTGAAAATTACGGCATGGGCGCCGACGCCGGCGGAGTGCGTTGCGCGCTGCCATCGTGCGCTGTGGGAATTTCGAATCCGTGGTGTCGTCACCAACCTGCGATTTCTCGACCAGATCATCACGCATCCGAAGTTCGTGGCAGGCGACTACACGACGACATTTATCGATTCGACGCCGGAACTGTTCGAGCTGCCGCACAAGCGTGATCGTGCGACACGGGTCATGCGTTACATTGCCGAAACCGCAGTCAACGGCAATGCACAGGTAGCCGGCCGGGCACGCCCGAACGACCGGGCAACTGTGCGGCTGCCGAAACACGGTATTGAAGATCCGCCCGATGGTACAAAGCAGCTGCTCGATGAACTCGGCGCCGATGGTTTCGCTAAATGGATGCTCGAGCAGGAACGCGTGCTGGTAACGGATACGACCATGCGCGATGCGCATCAATCGCTGCTCGCGACGCGCATGCGAACCATCGATCTTGCCGCCATTGCGCCGCACTATGCGCGACTCGCGCCGCAGTTGCTGTCGATGGAGTGCTGGGGTGGCGCCACGTTTGACGTTTCGATGCGGTTTCTGAAGGAAGATCCCTGGGAGCGGCTCGAACGCTTGCGGGAAGGCATGCCGAACCTGTTGCTGCAAATGCTTTTGCGTGCGTCGAATGCCGTGGGATATACGAACTATCCGGATAACGTGGTTCGGTTTTTTGTCGAGCGCGCGGCTGCCGCTGGCGTCGATTTGTTCCGCATCTTTGACTCTTTGAACTGGGTCGACAACATGCGGGTTGCGATCGACGCCGTTCTTGCGAGCGGTCGTTTGTGCGAAGCAGCCTTGTGTTTTACCGGCAACCTGAGCGATCCAAAGGAAACCAAGTACACGCTTGACTATTACCTGGCTCTGGCCGACGAACTCAAACAAGCCGGTGCCCATATCATCGGCATCAAGGATATGGCCGGGCTCTGCCGTCCGCGCGCAGCGCACCTCTTGGTCAGTGCGTTGAAACGCGAGATCGGTTTGCCGGTGCATTTTCATACGCACGATACCAGCGGCATTGCGGCCGCCAGTGTGCTCGCGGCGGTCGATGCGGGTGCGGACGCTGTGGACGCTGCGATGGATTCCATGAGCGGCCTGACGTCGCAACCGAATCTTGGCTCGATCGTCGAGGCGCTGCGGCACGACCCGCGGGACACGGGGCTGGTACCGGATCAATTGCGGCAAATATCCGCGTACTGGGAGCAGATACGGCGCCACTATGTCGCCTTCGAAAGTGACATTCGATCGGGCGCATCCGAGGTCTACGTGCACGGGATGCCGGGAGGTCAGTACACCAATCTCAAGGAGCAGTCCCGCGCGCTCGGCATCGAGAACGCACGCTGGCCGGAAGTCGCTTCCGTTTATCAGCAGGTCAACGCGATGTTTGGCGATATCGTCAAGGTGACACCGACCTCAAAGGTCGTGGGCGACCTGGCCATTCTGATGGTCACCAGCGGCATTACCCGCGCCGATATTGAAGATCCTTCCACCGAGGTGCCGTTTCCCCAGTCGGTTGTGCAGTTGTTTCGCGGTGAGCTGGGTCAACCGCACGGCGGCTTTCCAGAAGCGTTGCAGAAGAAAATTCTCAAGGGCACTGCCCCATTGACAGAACGGCCGGGCGCGGTAATGGCAGCGGTCGATCTGGAAGCGGCGCGAAACGATGTGCAGTCGAAAATCGGACGCGCGGTCACTGACAACCAGCTGGCGTCGTACCTCATGTATCCGCAGGTATTCGTCGATTACGCCCGCGACAGGGAGGACTTCGGTGATCTCGCCATACTGCCAACGCAGGTTTTTTTCTATGGTCCGGTGCCTGGCGAGGAAATTCTGGTTGATATCGAACGCGGTAAGACTCTGATCATCCGCTATGTCACAACCAGCGATGCGCATGAGGACGGAACCCGAACCGTCTTTTTTGAACTGAACGGCGAGCCGCGGGCTATTCGCGTTCGGGACAAGAAGCAGGTGCCGTTGCGCGCACCGGCCAGGCAAGCCGAGCCGGGAAATGCACGTCATGTTGCCGCACCCATGCCGGGGAAAGTCATCTCGGTCGTCGTGAAAGCCGGCGACAAGGTCGCTCGTGGATCGGTCCTGGTGACACTTGAAGCCATGAAGATGGAAGCCAGCGTCTGTGCGGATGTGGACGGTACCGTTGCTGAAGTGCTGGTTCGGCCTGGCGCTGATGTGGACGCGAAGACTCTACTGGTAGTGCTGAGCTAAAGGCCATAAATGCCGGGCTTTGCGAACGGGCAGGCGATCTTTCTTGCGTTTAGTGCTGCGCTTTGCCGGCTGCCGAATTTGGAATACTCATCAATTCATCAGTCGGGGATTAAGGATTTGTCGTATCGCAACCCCTTCTTTTCAAGCGCCTCACGCATGTTGTTGAGATCAAGGCTTAATTTTCCTGATTTGAGTTGCGCACGTTTAATTTCTTCGTAAGTGAACCCGACAAGGTCAATCCTTGGCTGTGCTTACTCCCGCACTGGGATATTCGCAGTTGGTTGGAGCCGGCCGTACTGTGTCAATTCTGGCAAGCGCCTCAATAATATATCGATTCTGCACGTAATATGCCTCGCGTTCGCGAACAATACTGTCATTGCAAGAGAGAGACTCAAAGTTTCCGCTCTTATGCTGCAAATAATGGGTGAATTCGTGAACTATAAGGCTGGCTGCGAACCCGCTTTCAACATTACGATATCGCTCATCGACGTAGACGGTATCGGCGTCATTGTACCAACCGACGACAGTACACTCATGGCCGCCACAGACTCTCTCGACAAAAAATGAATGTTGTTCGAATCGAACTTCAGGAGGCTCATGCGGCACCGGGTAACCGGACAGATAGGAAGCCCAGCTAAGGAGAATCGGCAGAATTGCATCCAGTCCCATAGTCGCTAGCCACACTAGAGCGGAGCTCGAAATTGCTCTGTAAGTACCGCGCGGCCAGCGACAAGACCAAGACAATAATTGGCCAATGGCGGCCAGCCTTCTCGAATACAGTTTGAATAAAAATTGCCGGGAATGCTGTGCTCGGCCACACGGTTACAAGACAAAAAGCAATCAATGTGTGCGACTCCGATCACAAATTGCGAACCCCGCTCGATAGTTACCATCACGAGGACTAACATCGAGCCTGCGGGAAGCAATTGGCGATGCCAGCGGATATATTGCCCTGGTTTTGCACTTTTCAGGTACGTTGAAATTGCCCCGAATCTCAGTCTTTTCCAGTGTGCTACAGTGTTTTTTCGCCAGTCATTCGAGAGGTAGGAATGTCATGGTTTTCCATCAAATTGTGGAGGGAAATATTTCACTCCGACACTTCGTCTTATTTATGTTCAGCTGCAACGTACAATTTCTGATGTATGAATCGTCCGCGGCGCAGTCCGTGATGGATCATGTGGATTTGACGAGCGAGGAAATGACCCAAGCTGAAATGACGCGCGAGGAATTGGTGGACGCGTTGTCACGTGCATCGGTCGACATGCCGCTTGATTTGACTAGCAAAAGATTGTCTGGTCTGAATTTGCAGAATATCGACTTCAGGGCAGCGAACCTACGCTGGGCCCGGCTGAACAATGCGGATCTCAGAGGCGCAAATCTTCGCAACGCGATCCTGGACTCGGCCTGGTTGATCGATGCGAATCTCGAGGGTTCCGACCTGCGTGGCGCGAGTCTCGCATCGACGCAGATGCAGCGCGCAAACCTGCAAAATGCGGACCTTTCGGGTGCGCGAATCGTAGCCAACCTGGAACGTGCGGATCTGCGGGGCGCGGATCTCAGCAACGCCAATATGTCCGCCGATATGAAGAACCAGTCCATGGGACTGATGCGGACGATCGTGCGCATGGCCAAACTCGATGGGGCGGATCTGCGTAACAGCGACGCCATGCGAATGGATGCCGAATTCGCGTCCATGCGGAAAGTCATGTTAGACAACGCGAATTTTCGCGGCGTCGAGCTGACGGGCGCGGACCTCACGGGCGCATCCGTTGCGGGTCTGGACCTGAGCGGTTCCGACGTATCCGGCGCCTATCTCGTGGATCTGGTTGGCAAGGATGGAATCGTCGGGTTGGACACCGTCAAGAACCTGGCTGAGGCCGTGACCGACCGGCCGTAACGGAACAATGAGGTCCTGGTTCCCCGGAACTATTCGCCAGCAACGGTGAGTTCGATCCGACCGACACCGGTGTTGCCGGATGCGGCGTCATACGCGTAGACGACAATATCGTAGATGCCGGGCAGCTGCAGTTTGATTTCCGTTTCAAACTCGCTGTCGATGCCGGCATACCGAAACGCGTACTGGCCCACGGCCTTTTCGGCTCGCCGCACGATCGCAACGACTTCATAGTCCAATGGATCCCAATGGGACCCGGGCTTTATCGGGCAGCCGCACATCAGCGTCACTTCGGCTTCGATATTGATGCCGTTGACCGCTCTTGAGAGTGGCACGGTGCTCGCATCCAGATTCGGCGTCACCATCAGACCGGGCAGTTCCAGCACCCAGCCGTCACCGCCGGTCAGGTGTTTGCCCGGCACAACCCATTGAGTTGCCGAGGCCTTGTTCGCTGAGTTCGACTGGCTCAACGGTCCGAACGCAGTTGCCTGCAGCAAGCGCGGCTCGTCGAGGTCCAGTGTGGCAGAGAATTTCGCGTCACCTTCCGCGGCCAGTGGTTCCGTGCGATTGCGCGCGGTTTTCATCAGGCGCTTCGGGTTGCCGGCACCGCCGGCAGTAACGCCCTGCGCGAGCATCTCACCACTCGCCGCATCCGTAATCGATACAAACGCTCCGTGGACGAGATCTCCGACATACATGCCGTTTCGCGCAATTACGCGCACCGTGACGTCCGTTGCCTCGCTCCGCGCGTGATCGGCCTGCAAAAGGAATGCAAACATACAGAGCGAGTACCGCATACGGCTGCTTCTATAATTCCTGCAAGATCTCTTTCATTCTTGCCTGGTAAACCTCTTCGGAAATCAGCTCGCGCTCGCGCAGGCGCTTCAATTCCTCTAGCCGTCGTTCGATATTCGTAGCGGGCGGAGTCACCCGGTCGCGCGATATTTCGGATGGCGCATCGCGCGGAGTGCTTTTTTCGACCATCGGCTCCATTGGTTCGGACGAATTTCGGGAGACCCCGGCGGCCGGCGCTATGATGGCAGCGGATTGAGGTTCGGGTTCCCTGTCCGCGAGCGCAGGGGTCGCGGCGTGCGGGCTGATGACCATCCAGTCGTTGCGTACCCCGCCGTTGGCTTCATATGGCCGAACTCCGTCCGCCGCCAGCAGGACGACATCGTGTTCTGCAACTGCGGCACGGCTGCCATAGTTCCGCGGATAGAAATCTTCGTCCGTTTGGCCGTACAGGTTCTTTTTTCGATACGGCGTCTGGACCTGGCCGAAAATGATATTGAGGTGCCCGTCTCGGAAGAATACGCGTCCTGCCGACACCCGGTTACGTTTCAGCCAGGCACCCGGAGACGTCCGGTGTGCTCCGATGACGTGAAACAGGATGTCCTGATTCGGTGTTGCATGGCCGAGGCCCGCCGCGATTGCTTTACCGAGATTGTCGATCTCTTCCGGAGTGAAAACCGACGCCGGAGCCGTCTCGGTATCGTCATCGAGGAAACGCATTCGCAGCATTTCGAGTATCGCTCCGATTTCGTTCGGTGTGGTGGAGACCGGATGATCATTCGGTAATGCAGACGCGTCGTCCTGAGGGGCCAGTTGCACGATTTGATCGCCGCGCTTCCAGATCGTCGCGTCCGACGCTGCGAACGCAGGCGAGAGGCAGCAGAAGGCAAAGGCGAGGCTGGCCAGCCAAGATCTGGTAGCGGGTCCGGGTTGCATTTTTCGCTCCATCGAATGATAGGTACTATGGCCGGGTGCTTGGGCCCTGCGCAAGTGCATCTTCGGACTTCGCAATCGGCTCCTTGAAACAGCTGGCGGCGCCGGATGGCGCCGCCAAATTACTTGTATTCCTTCTTTCTTGTTAGTCCCGATCAGTAGAACAGAATGGCGCCCAGGGCAATCGTACTTTCTTCTGCTTTATTGCCATTGTGCGCAGTAGCTTCTGTCGCCGTGTATTCGAGCACCAGGTTCAGCGACTGGGTGAGCGGGTGATAGACACCGATGACGAACGATTCGTTGGTTTCCAGCAGGGTGCTGTTGACAGCCAGTCCGTCATTGGGGCCCAGGTCGAGATTGCTCCCGCCAAAACTGACCCCCAACTTGGTGCCCACCTCGGGAAATTTGTACGTGGCCTGCACGTAGTAACCGTCCGAGTCACGGGTCGCGCCGCCCGGATCCATCGCGTCGAACAGAAATCCCGTCGTCCCGATGCCGTCCCCGCTGTAATAGTAGCCGACGAGTTCCAATCCGCTGAATGCGACCTTTCCGCCTACTTCAATGCCCGTCGCGTCTTCGCTCGAAAGCCCCGGCGTATCCGATTCCAGGGATTGGGTGATGAAACCGGCCCAGACCTTGCCGCTCGTGGTCGCGTTTTCGCCACCCCAGGAATAGACCGCTTTGCCCTCGAAACCATAGGTATCGAACTTCTGATCGAAGTCGCTCGCGCCGGTCGAGGAAGCCGTTCCGCCGTATGCATCGGCGAGATCGACCAGGCCCCACGGGTCGACCAACGCGACATTAAACGAAAATCCGCTGAAATCCGGCGATGCATATTGAATCTGCGCTTTCCAGTCGGCGTACAGGTACCCGACACCGATACGGCCCAAAGTGGTATTGCCGCCGCCCACAGCCAGATCGGACACCGTGCCGACGCCCAGCAGCGTCATGTCGGAGAGGATGGCATCCGATCCGAATATGCCCAGATCGCGCCCGACCGTGATCATTCCCCAGTCCGAGCCGAACTTGAGATTCACTTGCCGGAGGTTTTCCGAGTTCAGGCTCAGGCCGGTGTCGATGCCGCCCGACCCTCCGTCGATTCCGGGCTGAAAGCCGATATTGATTTCCGTGATCAACCCCATGGTTTCCTGTTTCGCATGGAAGCCGAACCAAGAGGGCAATAATCCGGTCTGAACGTTACCGGAGCGATAGTCCGAGCCGAAAGAGCCGCAGGCCAGGCCGCTTGAAACCACCTCGCCAACGACGTTTGGCTTGCAATCAATGCTTGTGAAAAAACCGTTGATATTGCCGCTGATGTCAACGTCCCAGTTACCCATCTTCATCGACTCAAACGCGTACACGTTGGCCGATGTCATCGTCAAAGCGATGATTCCCGTCAGCGCGGGAAGCCAGTTCCTCAATCGTTTGCTTAACATTTGCGAATCCCCCATTACTTGAAATTTGCCCCGGCGAAAGTCCGGCGCATATACCAACGAGCAACCTGCAGAAACTAAGGTCTGCGGTGAATCTTCGTTTCGGTGATTCTTCGTTTGTGTATAACGACGATTGTGTCAGGTCGTCTTATTGAGCCTCCCGTGTCCCAAAGGCACCGATTCCCGGGCGGAGAAATGTTTCAGAAGTAACGATTGCGCCCCGAAGCTTCGCCGCCGAGCAATTGAATTTTTCAAAAGAATGCTGCCGGGTCGCGTCCGAGTCAACATAAGATTCGCCTTTTTTGCCAGCCGTGCCTCGCTCGTCGACAGCATTCGCAGTCATTCCCGCTGCCGACCGGGCGATATCAGAAGGTCACTACGGAACGAATGCTTTCGCCCGAATGCATGAGGTGCAACGCATCATTGATTTTTTCGATCGGCATCGTATGCGTGACCATCTCATCGACCTTGAGCTTTCCTTCGAGATATTTGTCGACAAAACCGGGCAGCTCGGTCCTCCCCCTGACACCGCCGAACGCTGTGCCGCGCCAGACGCGACCGGTCACCAACTGAAACGGCCGCGTCGAAATTTCCTGGCCCGCGCCGGCGACACCGATAATCGTCGATTCACCCCAGCCCTTGTGACAGCATTCCAGCGCCGCCCGCATTACGTTGACATTGCCGATACATTCGAATGAATAATCGACACCGCCGTTGGTCATATCGATGATGACCTGCTGGATGGGGGCGTCGTGGTCTTTCGGGTTCACGTAATCCGTCGCGCCAAGGGCCTTGGCCATTTCGTACTTGGCGGGATTCAGATCGATGGCAATGATGCGGCTCGCTTTCGCCATGACGGCACCCTGTACGACGCTCAGCCCGATACCCCCGAGGCCGAAGACCGCGACAGTGGATCCCGGCTCGACTTTGGCCGTATTCAGGACCGCCCCGACGCCGGTAGTGATTCCGCAACCGAGCAGGCACACTTTGTCGAGCGGTGCTGCCTTGTTGATTTTCGCGACAGCGATTTCCGGCACAACGGTATATTCCGAGAACGTCGATGTTCCCATGTAGTGGTGAATCATCTTGCCTTTTTGCGAAAATCTCGAAGTGCCGTCCGGCATTACGCCGCGACCCTGTGTCGCCCGGATCGCCTGGCAGAGATTCGTCTTGCCGGATTTGCAAAACTCACATTCCCGACACTCCGGCGTGTACAGTGGGATGACGTGATCGCCGGCTTTGACACTGCGTACGCCGGCGCCCGTTTCCTCGACTACGGCGCCGCCCTCGTGCCCCAATATCGCGGGAAACAGTCCTTCCGGATCGTCGCCCGACAAGGTGTAGGCATCCGTGTGGCAAACGCCGCTGGCGACCACGCGCAACAGAACTTCACCTTTTTTCGGCCCCGCGACTTCGACAGTCTCAATCGATAGGGGTTTTCCGGCCTCCCAGGCGACCGCTGCTTTTGATTTCATTTTTCTTACCTCTGCCGTGCGTTCTTCTTCGCTCGTTTGATTTACTGCCGACCAAAATTGTATCGAATCGCCACGCCGCCGTAGAAATGTCGTTCCGGTGCGGCCTCGAAATAACGGCCGCCGAACGCATTGATGCGCACGTTGGCAGGGTACTCTTCGTCGGTCAGATTGTTGACTCCGATAAACGGGGACAGCGCCCAGTTTCCAAATTGGAGATTGTCAAATCCGGCCCGCAGACCGGATACGCCGTATGAATCGACTTTGTCCGAATTCGAATTGTTAGCAAAGAAATCCCCAACGTGAAGATAGTCTATTGCAGCGTAAAAACCCGAGTTATGCGCGTATGCCAACTCACCCCTGATCAGGTTTTCGGGAATACCGGGAATCGCGTTTCCGGAAAAATTATTGCCGTTGTCATCGAGGAACTCGTCGAATTCGAAATCCGAATACGTGTACGCGAGTGAAATCGTAAGCCCATCGACCGGCTGGCTGGTCAACGAAATTTCGGCACCTTCGCGGCTCGATTTTCCGGCGTTGGAAAAGAAATCCCGGCCCGGCTGTGTTGCCAGTTCAAAGGGAATCAGCTCATCCTCCACGTCAATCTTGAACAGCGCCAGTTCGTAACGATTGCGGCCGGCGAAAGTTCCCCGGATGCCTGCTTCGTAATTTGTGGCCAGTTGCGGGTCGATGTTCGGATTCAGGCCGCCGGCCCCACTGGGATTCGCGAACTCCGTCGTTGTTGGCGTTTCGAACGCGGTGGAAATCGTCGCGTAAACATTCAACGATTCCAACGGCGCGTAAACGATACCAATCATCGGACTGAATTCGCTTAATACCCGCTTGCCCGAATCGTCGCCATCCGACAGGAACCGGTCTTCGACATCAAACTCGACTTCGTCGTAGCGCATGCCGAGTGTCAGTGAAAACTCGTCGCTAACCGCGATCTCATTCTGGACAAACAGGCCGATATTGTTGACGAGTTCCTCTTGCTCAAAAGTCAGGGGTCCTTTCGTCCCGGAGTTGTTGTCGTAACGTCGGCGGTCGTCATCCTGTCGATCGATGTCGATGCCGACAATCAGGGTGTTCGGCCGCCCCAGGAATTCAGCGCTATACGTATATGACGCGCCACCACCAGCAAAAAACCGGTCAAACTCCACGATTCCGCCGCCTGTGAACGGCAGCAGGTTGGCGAAGTCACGCCACACGTAATGATTTCGCAGTTCGAACGCGTGTCGCTCGCCCAGAGATTTCTTGTAACTCAATCCGATTCTCTGCTGATCCAGCGACTCGCCGGCGTTGAAACTCAGGTTGGACGGCCACGCCGACCTTGGATCGCCCTGCGCTTGTGCCAGCGGCACGCTGCCTGGATCGTCTGCAACAGGTTGATCCGTGGTATTCACAACCACGCCCAATTCCGAATCATTGTCCATCGCGAAAACGAATCTGGCGTTCAGCGCAGTGTTCTTCGTTTCGCTGTGTTCGCGGTACCCGTCGAATTGCATCTCGGAAACATTAACAAGGTAATTCAGCCGGCCAGCATTGCCACCTGCTTTCAGCTGATATTTGTCAAAGCCGAACTCGCCCGTGGAAAGGCGGGCTTCGACGAACGGTTCGGCTGGGCCGCGCTCGGAAGTGATATTGATAACTCCACCGGAGGCATTGCCATACAGCGATGACGCCGGACCGCGCATGACTTCGATTTGCTCAGCAGAACCCAGATCGATTCCATCGGATTGGCCCTGACCATCGGGCAGGGATTCCGGAATTCCGTCCACCAGTATCTTGACGCCGCGAATTCCGAAATTCGACCTTGCGCCGAACCCCCGGATCGCAATGCGCAGGTCTTGCGCGAAATTATATCGGTCCTGCATGAACAGCCCCGGCACCGCGGCAAGCGATTCGTCCAGCCCAAGTTGCTGGCGGCCAAGTTGAATGTCGTTCTTGGTTACCACGCTGATCGCGCCCGGCACTTCGTCGACACGCTTGGCAAGACGCGTTGCACGCACCACGATCTCGTCGAGCTCGGAATCATCCGCTTTCACGCCGGTCGACTGCGCCACCGCGATGCTGCTGAAGAGCAGCGGTATCGCTGCGATGGTTACATGGACTGGGCTGGTAATGCTGGTTTTCGCTCGATTCATGCGCTTTCTCTCGCTTTTTATTGCTTATGATTGAGCAGATAGACAGATGGTGCGGATTTCGCACCTTCGCTACGCTGACTATATTAGACTCAGTCTAGCAATTTGTCGCGTCGATCGTTATTCCATCGGGCGAATCTCGCCATCGGCCCGATTCGGCGGAGGATCTCCGGATCGCGGAAAAAATAATGCGAATATTAGGAACTTACCACATGTTCGTTCTGCGCAGGCAACGAGAACGCGGCAATCGGCGACGGGCGATTCTGCTGCTGTGCTGCTCTGCTTATGCCCTTTCCTGCAGCGGCGGAGCGCCGCGCACTCAGCGTCACTGCGCCGAACCCACCGGCGTCGTGCAAGTCGCTTCCGGCATTTACGTTCGACACGGACGTGCAGCAGTTGTATTCGAAGGCGACGAGATCGCGAATATCGGATTCATCGTCGGAGAACGTTGCGTTGCGGTCATCGATTCGGGCGGAAGCGTTGCGGAAGGAGCCGCGCTGGATTGCGCGATTCGGCAAAAGACCGATCGTCCTGTCTGCTACGTGATCAATACACACGTCCATCCGGATCATTTGCTCGGCAACGAGGCATTTCAGGGACCCGGCGTCGAATTCATCGGTCACGCCAAATTGCCGCGTGCGCTGGCACTGCGCGGCGACCTGTACCTCGAGAGAGCCTCGGCATACGAGAAACGGGAGCTGAACGATTCGGTAATCGTATTTCCGCACAGGACGGTCGCGGATTTTGTCGAACTGGATATCGGAGGCAGGATCCTGATCGTGCGCGCCCATCCGAGCGCCCACACCGACAACGATCTCAGTGTCGTTGACCGAAATACGGGGACGGCATTTCTCGGAGACCTGGTCTTTCTCGAACATTTGCCGGTCATCGACGGAAGTATCAATGGATGGATCAGCGAACTGGAGGCAATTGCCGGAGAGTCGTTCGACCGTGTCGTGCCGGGCCATGGCCCGGTGAACGTGCCCTGGCCGTCGGTGGTGACGCCGACCGCGCGATACCTGACGGACTTGCGGCGCGACGTGCGAAAGCGAATCGCGGCTGGCGAGGGTCTCGTTTCGGCCCAGGACGGCATACGGCCGCCTCGAGCGGGTGACTGGGTGTTGCTGGATCGTTATCATCGGCGCAATGTCGGCGCAGCATACGCAGAGTTGGAATGGGAGGATTGACATGACGACACACCCTGCCGGATTCGTTTCGTTCTCGAGCCAGGTCCGCCGCGCCATGGTTATGTTGGCATTCCTGATTCCGACGGTGGGTGGCGCGACGACCGTCGAGGAGGACATGGTGTGGACCGGGGGGCTGCGCCAGGCCCTGTTCGGCGATCGCGCCATTACCGAGTCTGATGAGCTCATCGTGCTCGATGTGCCGGCGCGTGCAGAAGACGCGGCCATCGTACCGGTTTCGATCACCGCGCAAGTTCCGCAAACGGACGAGAGGTACATCAAGACCATTTACCTGCTGATCGACAAGAATCCCGGTCCGCTGGCGGCAACGTTTCGTTTCACGCAGGCAAGCGGGCGAGCGGATCTTGCGTTCCGTGTGCGCGTCAATGCCTACAGCCCGGTCCGCGCGATCGCGGAAACCAATAACGGCGAATTGTTCATGAGCCGGCGATTTATCAAGGCAAGCGGTGGCTGTTCTGCACCGGCCGCGTCCGATCTCGATGCTGCAATGGCACGACTTGGCAGAATCAAACTGAAAACGGGGGATGTCGCGCGCACGGCACATCCAAATTCCGTGCAACTGATGATTTCTCACCCGAACCTGAGCGGCTTGCAGATGGACCAGTTGACGCAGTTATACGCGCCTGCGCACTTCGTTCGGCAAATCAAGGTCAGTTTCGACGATGAAGAGGTTTTTTCTGCCGACACATCGTTCGCAATCAGCGAAAATCCCAGTTTCAAATTCTTTTTCGTGCCCGACCGGGCGGGCGAACTGACGGCAGAAGTATCCGATACGAAAAACCAGTTTTTCAGCCAGACTCTGCAGGTGCACACGGAGGGCGATAAGGAACTGGTCGCAAACTAGCCGCGAAATTCCTGCGGCTTCCGGCGGCGGAGTTCGAACGCCAGGTCCGGCCGGGACCGGCGCCGTGCTAGATCGGCTCCGGCGACCGCAGGCTGTGTCGGTTCCGCCGGATTCGATGGAACCAGGGTATCGCAATGAGGCAATGCACCAGGCAGGCAAACGCCAGGGATGCCGGCAGCCATCCCGTCGCAGTTTCCACGGGGATTCGCCGTGCATAGGTCTCCTTGTGCAGCTTCTCCACGAAAGTCGACGCCGAATCGAGGCGGACGTAATCCAGCCCCGTCCGTGCAGCAAGTTCCCGCAGGTGAGGTTCGCGCAGCGATGAGAGATGCTCCTGGCCCAGCATGATCCGGCGCGCCACGTCGGCCATGTTGACGCCGACCATCGCCTCGCCGTTTCCGGAGGTCGGGCGGCCGAGGCTGTGTACGTCAACCTGAAGTACTTCACTGTGACTCCAGTAGCCGACGACATTGCCTTGCTCGTCGAGATGCGGAATCCTGCTTGGCGTCGTTCCACCGACGCCGACTATGAAACCGGCAATATCAGCGCCAGTGCTGAATGGAGGCAGTATGTCCCTGTTGAGTGGCGGGGCCTCGTGTCCGTCGGTAAGGAATACGAGCCGTGTGTCATTCATGATCTGGCCCGCGGCTTCTATCGCAGAGTAAAGTCCCTTGGATACCTCGCTGCGGGCCGTCCATGCCATCCGCCAGTTGATTTTCTTCAGCATTTCCGACAACGCCTGAAAGTTCGCACAGACCTCGACCGGACTGAACAACACCAGGGTGCGATGTGCCGCGAAAATCGCCAACCCGGCTTCGGATCCGCAGGGCAGGCTTCTTGTCGCCGTTTCGACCATGGACTTTGCATATTCGAGTCGCGAGACTTCGATGCCGGCCAGATGCATGTCGCTGACGTTCATGCTTTGAGTGATGTCGATTGCAAACAAATAACGAAACGTCGGCGGCTTCAGGCGAAGCACAGGATCGGTGATAGCGATGCCGAGAAAAAGCAATGCCACTGTCAGCCACGGCCAGGTCGGCCGGGATGCGTGTTTCACCGGATCAGGGGATGTCGTCACGGCAACGGCTCACGTGAGGGCATGACCGTCAGTGCTCGAGGGCTGTGTTCCGGATTTCTTTCTTCCATCGGATCGGCCGGGTCCAGCTCCGGAGACAGAATCAGCGCCAGCTCGAGGTTGTACTTTGCGTCCCAATGATCGCTGTCAACGCGCAGAACGTCGACGTAGTTTTGTTTTGCCAGTTCGAGCAATGGCATTGCGAGGTCGTCAGACTTCTCGTCTCGCAATCGCATCGCTTCTCGAAAATAGAGGTTTGCCAGGTTGTACTTGATGTCGAGGTGCATTCGGCTGTGCGGCTCTGCATCTATGATCGCATATGCTGCTACCGCAGCCTTGAAGTCGGGCTGCTGCTGCAGCGAAAACGCCCGGGCGAACTGACGGTATACGCCGCTCGGCTCATCCGTCCGGCCTACTTCGTCCTTTGCCAGGGCAGCGTTGAAGGCGCGATCTGATGCAAGGCGAATGCCGTCGTTACCGATGGCCAGTATCAGCCCGAATACCAGCACGGTAATCGGCACTTTCGAGCGCTGAATCACCATCTTCTGATCTCCGTGCGGTCCGCGATCAACAAGACGGACACAAGTGCCATTGCTGCAGCGTAGAACCAGATTGCGATATTCTTGCGTTGAATGATGTCGATATACTGGATCGGCAGGCTTTGCAGCTCGTTCACTTCGGCGATGGCCGCCGCCAGTGCGCTCGGATCTTCCGCATCGAATGCGCGGTATGGGGTTTCAAGCGTCTCGAAAAATTCATGCAGAACGCGTGCAGGAGCGATGTCATCACGTTTCTCCTCGGTACGGGACGCAACAATGCCCGGACTGTTTCTCGATCGGATGTAAATCCAGTACAGGGCAATGCGAAAACGCTTCAGCAAGTCGGCTATCTGTATGCGGGTCGCGACGTCCAGCCTGGCACCGCCGTCGGACACCAGCAAGATGACCCGGGATCCGGTGTACGATTTATCTTCAAAAAACCGGATGGCGTCGATGATGCCGGGCCCGACATTGGTTTCGGATAGCCCGCGCCCGATGTTGCCTGCTTCGATCGCGGCCTGGATGATTTCCGTCTTGTCCGTCAGGGGCAGCACCTGAATCGGTTCGGTGCTGAAGACGAGCATTCCATACTTGTCATTTCGCCGGTCGGCGACGAATTCCGACAACAGTCTCCGGGAAACGGTGCCTTTCGTTTCCCCACCGGCAGGAAGCAGCGGGTTCTTGAACGGCTGGCCGCCGAAAGGCTGGTCCATGCTTCGGCTGCGATCGAGCAGCAATATGATCTGCGCTCCCTCGCCAATTCGCTCGACTTCTTTCTCGGGGAGGTACGGCCCGCTCAATCCGATAATCAGGAGTACCAGCGACGCGCTTCGAGCCAGCCGCAGAGCGATGGCGGCTGCATTCGATATCGTGTCGGGCGGGAGCACGGTGAACGTCGAATAACGAACCGGTGCCGTTTCACGGGTGATCAACGGCACGATGCCGGACACCAGAAGCAGGAGTACCCAAGGATATTGAACCGATATATTCACGCGTAGGATCGCTCAAGCGTGCGGCAACGGCTGCAGAGATCGATCAGTTCCTGTAACGAGGATTCCGGTTGTGCAACCGCCGCATTGTTGAAAAAGACATCGCGCGATCGGCTGTAAAACTGCGATAGGTCGGATTCCAGCGATCGGAATTCCGGATGTGCGGCAAACAATGCGCAAAGATTGACGGAGAAGATTACCTGGCCGGCGGCAGCGTTCACAGCGGCGTGCAATGCCTGAACGCCGCGCCGGTAAGTTGCCGGAGTGCATTCCGATCGCTGCAGATGACGCAATTTGCGCAGGGCAACGGAAAACGGGAACCGCTCGCGCCTGATGCGCGGCAATACCCACCGGAGATACGCCAGGTAAATCAACAAGCCCCCGAGAATCAGGGACAGTGTCCGCAATCGGAGCTGCCGGCCGATAACAGGTATCGACCGGGGCCGACGATCGGGTTGTAAAATCAGTACGTCCTCTGCGCCGGAAGACGCGATCGGTCCCATGCCGAACGTCCATTCCGGCAAGAAAACCGAAGAGCTGCTGGTGTCGCCGAGGATCGTGAATTCATGCTGCGGGATCGTAATGGAGGCCGGTTCCCGTGGCGCATTGACGATCAGGTAGTCGATCGAAATGTGATAGCGGACCTGATTTTCCCGGTTTCGGATTTCGACGTTCGTGCCGGCGATTTCGAGCCATCGATTGATACGCCCGGTCTTTGCCAGTGCGGCGGAGTCGAGCGAATGATTCGCCGCAAGGACCAGATGCATCTCGTGCGTGATCCTGTCTCCGATCGTATAGCCGAAATTCCTGGGAGTGGCGATTCGAAAATCGACTATCGCCTGGGCGTAAACCACAGGCAGCACAAAACACGCGATGAGCACGGTCCAGAGACACAACCTGCCCGCGCATGAACGTGACATCGTGCAACTATTCATTGAAGTATCGATTGACGTCCCCGGTATCGAATTTGTCAACAACGTAGAGTGGCCTCAGATCGAACGTCGCAAGGCATTTGACAAGCTCGTCGTGGTGTTTGTGCAAATTCGCTTCCAGGCGTTTCGCCAGCGATGGCCGAAGCACGACTGTCCGACTTGCCCCGGTTTCCGGATCGAGAAGGTGCGTCAGGCCGATGCCGGGTAAACGGCCTTCCGCCGTGTCGACCAGGACTACGGGAACAACGGCATGTTGAGCCAGGCGGCCCAATACACCGCGCAACAATTCGAGCGGCAGGTAAAAATCGGACAGGAGGAACACCAGCGCCCGTGCGCCGGAAATTCTTTCTGCGCCGGCAAGCAGACCGCGTGCGTCGGACCCGGAAGGTGTGCAGTGTCGCAGGCGTTGCGCGATCAATGGCCCGGCACCGGCTGCCCGTGCAAGCGGCAGCGAGATTTCATCCCGGACAACGCTATCGCATGCCGTAAATGCGAACGGATCGCCAACGCGGAAGGCGGAGTACGCCAGCGCGCAGGCAAAGTCACTCAGCAGCTTGAGTTTGCTGGCGCATCCTACAAAGCTCATGGATCCGGACACATCGGCGAGCACGGTCACCGGAACGCTGCTGCGCTGCTTATAAATCCGGACCTGCACCTGCCCCAACGGATCGCGCAGCGTGGCGCGCAAGTCAAGGCGCCTGGGATCGCCCGAAACATGGAAGGGCACGCTCTTGTGCACCTCGTATCCGCTGCCCTGCTGCATGCTGGGATGGCTACCGGGGTAGCATGACCTTGCCCGCCAGGGGACGCGATATCGAATCTCTGCAGCGTCGTGCATCGGCCGATTCCTAGGGTGCGGCAACCGATCGCATGATCCTGTCGATCAGGTCCTTCGCCATTTCCGTCCGGCGCAATTCATAGGCTGGCCTGAAGAAAATTCGATGTGCTACCGTCGCAAGAAACACTTCATGAAGATCCTCTGGCATCACGCTGTCGCGCCCGTTCAGCCACGCCGCGACGCGCGCAGCCCGTAACAGGAAGCTCATTCCCCTCGGACTCACGCCTGCCTGTATCAGCCGGGTCATGTCCGTATCCGGAACGGCGATACCGAAAGCAGCCGGGTCCGACGTCGCGCGGCAAAGGTCGAATGCATAGTCCAGTATGGCTTTGCTGGTTTGAACGCCATCTTGAACGGTCCTCGCAATCGCGTTCAGTTCGCGGTAATCGACTGTTCCGGCAGGTACCTGGTCCAGCAGTTTGTCGGCGTCGTGAAAACGCGTATCGACCATCAGCTCGTACAACTGTTCCCGATCCTGCGGTGCTTCCACTTCGATTTCCATTAGAAACCGGTCTCTGGCAGCAGCCGGAATTTCAAATGTCTCCTCTCGCTCAACTCGATTGCGGTCGGCGAATACCTGCAGATGTGGGAAGCGGTATTCACGATTAAATGCCGAAACTGAGCGTTCCGCCATCACTCGCAGCATCAGCGAATGCATTTGTGGCCGGGCTCGATTCACTTCGTTGAAAAAAAACACCGCAAGTGATTCACCGTGTTTGAGCAAAGGGCCCGGCGCCACTTGTGGTTTCCCATTCGTATCGACATAAGCATGGTAGATCAGGTCACTTGGCATGAGATCGACGGTACCCTCGATTCGCTCATAGCCGCCACCGAGCGTTCGCGCGGCCGCGCGCAGAAGTGTGGTCTTGCCTACGCCGACATTGCCCTCGAGAATGACGTGACCGCGTGCAAATGTCGCGATGCACAAAAGGCGTACAGCCGTCTCCTGACCGACCATTACGAGGTTGATCGCTCGCTCCATGCCCTGTGCTTGCGTGCTCCAGTCCGCCAACCGATTTTCAGATTTCAAATGTACAGTCATGAAATTCCTTGAAGACCTTTTAATCGTTGATTGATTTCCCAATAATTTTTTGATTTTTCCGGTTGCGGCCCATTAATCGTAGCTGGCCGCATGCTGACACTCCGCCAATGCTCTGATAGCATCCACCAGGTAGATTCCTTTTGCACAGTTACGGGGGGCGAGATTGTGAGGTTCCTTGCTTTCGCGTTTGTTCTTTATTCCCTGTTGATTTGTTCGACAGCCGGCGCGAATGATTTTCCTACCCAGGCTCGGGTGGAATACGTATTCAAATGCATGAATTCACATGGCGGCCAAACGTATGAAACCCTCTATTCGTGCGTGTGCGTCATCGACAAAATAGCAGAGAAGATCGCGTACGACGAATATGTCGAAGCCGACGTTTTTAGTCAGTTGCGATCTACCCCCGGCGAGCGAGGCGGCGTATTCCGGGATCCCGATCGTGCGAGTCTTTTGGTCGACAAGATATTTGAAATCACCGAGGGCGCGGAAAATTCGTGCTTCGTGGGGTTAGGAGCGAAATCCGCCAACTAGAATCCTGGACGGCGGCCACACAAATACTGGGAAATTGCCTACGTTAAGATATAAGGGCAGAAGCTCTACTTTCGTTGTTCTGCAGCAAACCATTGGCTGCCCTGGCGAGGTAGACAGACCATCATCGGAGGTGGGGAAATGTTTAAGCGAATAGTAGCGATAATCAGTGTTTCACTAGCGCTGATTGTGCCGGTCACGTCCGGCGCAAACAGTGAACTGATGCAATTGATGAATAACCCGAATAATTGGGCGATATGGGGGGGCGATTACGCAGGTACGCGGTATAGCAAACTGAGTCAGATCAACAGTTCAAATGTCGGGAAGATGCAGGTGGCCTGGACATTTTCCACGGGTGTGCTGCGCGGCCACGAAGGCGGCCCATTGGTGGTTGGTGAAACGTTGTACGTACACACGCCTTTTCCGAACAAGGTATTTGCGATCAACCTGAATGACCAGAGCATCATCTGGCGTTACGAGCCAAAACAGGATCCCGATACAATTCCGGTGATGTGCTGCGATACGGTTTATCGCGGACTCGCTTATGCAGACGGGAAAATCTTTCTGCAGCAGGCCGATACGCACCTCGTGGCGCTCGATGCCAAAACCGGCAAGATGATCTGGCGGATCAAGAACGGTGATCCGAAATCGGGCAGCACCAATACCAATGCACCGGTGGTTATCAAAGACAAAGTGATAACCGGCATCAGCGGCGGCGAGTTTGGCGTCCATGGCTTCCTGGCAGCCTACAATACCAAGGACGGCAGCCTGGCCTGGAAGGGCTTCAGCACGGGGCCCGACTCCATGACCCTGATCGACCCCAAGAAGACCACGCATCTCGGCAAACCGGTGGGCGCGAATTCGGGTACGAACACCTGGAAAGGCGACCAGTGGAAAATCGGTGGCGGAACGACCTGGGGCTGGTACACCTACGACCCGGCTCTCAACTTGGTCTATTACGGCACCGGCAACCCGAGCACCTGGAATCCGGTGGTGCGACCCGGCGACAATCGATGGTCGATGACCATATTCGCCCGTGATCTGGATACAGGTATGGCCAAGTGGGTCTACCAGATGACGCCGCACGATGAATGGGACTACGACGGCATAAACGAAATGATCCTTGCCGATATCAAGGTCAAGGGTAAAGACCGGAAGGTCCTCGTGCACTTCGACCGTAACGGCTTCGGTTACACGCTGGACCGCGTGACAGGCGAATTGCTCGTTGCCGAGAAGTACGATCCGGCCGTGAATTGGGCGACACACGTCGATATGAAGACGGGCCGCCCGGCGGTGGTTGCGAAATACAGCACGCACCAGAACGGCGAAGACACCAATACGCAGAACGTCTGTCCGGCTGCGTTGGGCAGCAAGGATCAGCAGCCCGCGGCATTTTCACCACGTACCGGTTTGTTCTACGTGCCCACGAACCACGTGTGCATGGACTATGAGCCGTTTGAGGTGGAATACGTTGCCGGCCAGCCTTATGTCGGAGCGACGTTGAGCATGTTCCCGGCGGGACGGGTTACCGGTGACGGCACCAATCACCTGGGCAATTTCATTGCCTGGGATGCATCCGAGGGCAAGATCGTCTGGTCGCTGCCGGAGCAGTTCTCGGTATGGAGCGGTGCGCTGGCAACGGCCGGGGATGTCGTGTTCTATGGCACGCTCGAGGGCTATCTGAAAGCGGTGGACGCCAAGACCGGCAAGGAGCTGTACAAGTTCAAGACACCGTCCGGAATCATCGGAAACGTAAATACCTGGAGTTTCAAGGGTAAACAATACGTCGGCGTACTTTCCGGCATCGGTGGCTGGGCCGGCATCGGCATGGCGGCAGGACTGGAAGGTGATACGGATGGTCTTGGCGCGGTTGGTGCCTATAAATCACTCGATAAATACACGCAGCTGGGCGGCGTGATGACGGTGTTTGCTTTGCCGGACTAAGTATCGAGGATTAACCAGAAATTGTTTGTTACATTGGGACCCCCGGCTGTTGTTGACGGCCGGGGGTTTTTTTCATGCTTTGATGTGGGGAGGAACCCGTGGATTTCAGCACCAAGGTACCTGAGGAAAAGAACAAGAGTGTTTTCGGGGCGGTGTTTCTCGTCTCATGCGCGTTGCTGCTCTGCGCCGCTGGCTGCCAGAATACCTATGGTGACCAATCGGAGTCTGCCCAAACACCAATAGCGGTTGCCGCAAGCAACACAGAATCCGCCGTCGCGGCGTCGGACGGTGCGTCGGAATCCGCACCCAGCTCGACTGCGCCATATACTGTTGAATGCGGAAACACGGATGACGCGGGTGAATCGTTCTGTTACGTGGATGGCGATACGTACATTGGGTGGCGTACTTTTCACGGGTTTTGCCACGTTTGTCATGCGCAGGATGCGGTGGGCAGCACCTTCGCACCCAATCTGCTAGATCGCATGCACACCATGGATTTCGAGTTGTTCGTGGATCGAACGGCAAACGGATATACCGGCCAGGTTGGCGTGATGCCACCGTGGAAGGACAATCCCAATGTCAGCAAACGATACAAAGAGCTGTATGCTTATCTCAAGGCGCGTGCTGACGGCGCTTTGCCGCCGGGCCGTCCGAAAAAGAAGCCTTAGGCAATCTCGTGATCCCGGTAAATCGCCCAATGCGACGGTGTGCTTGCCTGCTGATTGTCCTGGGGTTCTCTGCGGTCGCTTTGGCTGAACGGCCGCCGGCGTTTCGCGTTTGTGCCGACCCCAACAATCTTCCTTTATCCTCCAGGAACCAAAACGGATTCGAGAACAGAATCGCCGAGTTGTGGGCAGATGAACTTGGACTGCCGATTGAATATACCTGGTTCCCGCAGCGGCGCGGATTCGTTCGCAATACGCTCAGGGCGCCGCACGAATCGGGTGACGGCTTCAAATGCGATATCGTAATGGGCGTGGCTGCATCGTCTGACGAGCTGTTGACCACCAGGCCCTATTACCGCTCGACTTATGCGTTGGTCTATGCGCGTGGACGAAACATGGATGGCGTACGAAGCGGCCAGGACTTGATCAATTTGCAACCTGACATAAGAAATCATCTGAAAATCGGGGCATTTACCCCGACACCGGGCGTCAAATGGCTCGCACGCTACGGAATGACGGAGCAGACCGTCGCGTTTGTCGCCATGTCGGGCGATCCCGATGCCTATCCTGGACAGGTGCTCGAGAAAGAACTGGCAAAAGGGCAGCTTGATGCTGCCGTGATCTGGGGGCCGATGGCAGGCTACTTCGCCAGGCGGGTAAAAGGCGAGGAACTCGTGGTTATCCCGTTACAATCGGAGCCGGGCATTCAATTCGATTTCGCAATAGCCGCGGGAGTGCGGTACGGCGACGGTGAACGAAAGCGGCTGCTGGAAGATTTGATGATCAAGACCGCTGCACCGATACAAGAGATCCTCGCGGAGTACAACGTACCATTACTCGACATCGAGTCCGACGCCGATTCTGCCGAATCGTCAGATGACGACTGACGTCCAATAGTCCTATCGCCGCCTCAATCCGGGAAATACACCATGGCAAATGTTCTAGCGAAGGAACACATTGTAGCCGAACCGGGATTCAATCGGTGGCGCGTGCCGCCGGCTTCCATCGCAATTCATCTGTGTATCGGCTCGGTATACGCTTGGAGTATCTACAACCCCGCGCTGATACGAGTGCAAGGCGTCGTTACGAGTGCCGCCGGTGACTGGACACTCAAGGAAGTCGTGTGGATTTTTACGGTCGCCATCGTGTGTCTCGGATTGTCGGCGGCATTTGCCGGACGCTGGCTGGAGCGGGTCGGGCCGCGTATGGTTGGCGTCGTAGCGGCCTGCTGTTGGGGCGGCGGCTACCTGATCGGCAGTGCCGGAATTTACACACATCAGCTGTGGTTGCTTTATCTCGGTTACGGCGTGGTCGGCGGTTGTGGTCTTGGACTGGGGTATGTCTCCCCGGTCAGCACCCTCATCCGCTGGTTTCCGGACAGGCGAGGCATGGCAGCGGGCATGGCGATCATGGGGTTCGGAGGCGGCGCCATGATCGGAGCGCCGTTGAAGGGCTTCTTCATCCGGATGTTCTATCGTGCCCCGGACTACCTGGGACCGGTCTCCGATGTCAACCTCGTTACGCAGGCGGGCAAGCGCTTTGCGGATCTGTCCGGAAAGCTGAGCGAGGTTGTGATCGTCGGACCGAACGACCTGGCGGGCATGCTGGTTCCGGGGCCCGAGGGGGTCTACGTCGTCGGTACCGGTTCCACCGGCGTTGCCCAGACATTCATAACGCTGGGGATCATCTACCTCGTCGTGATGCTGATCGCCGCTTTTGCTTACCGCGTTCCTGCGCCGGGCTGGCAACCGGCCGGCTGGACGCCGCCGCACCCGGACGAATCGTCCAAACGAATGATCACACACCGCGATGTCGATATCGATCAGGCGCTCAAGACAAGACAGTTCTACCAGCTCTGGATCGTTCTATGTTTCAACGTTACGGCGGGTATCGGGGTGCTGGGCGTAGCGAAGACAATGATGGTCGAAATTTTCGGCGGCGCGCTGCCAGGTATCGTCGATGGGGTTTTCGCAGGTACTTATGTTGTGATGATCAGTGTATTCAACATGATCGGGCGGTTTTTCTGGGCGAGCATGTCGGATTTCATCGGTCGGCGTAATACCTACTGGATTTTCTTCGGCGTGGGTATCCTGCTTTACTGCTCGATACCGTTCTGCGCGCAACGGGTCAGCGTCGACCCGAGCGTCGTCTGGCTGATCTATTTTTATGCTGCAAGCATGCTGATATTCACGATGTATGGCGGGGGATTCGCGACTATTCCGGCGTACCTTGCGGACGTTTTCGGTACCAAATACGTGGGCGGAATCCACGGGCGGTTGTTGACGGCCTGGAGTACCGCAGGTGTGCTCGGACCGCTCGCCATCACGTCTCTGCGTGAATCCTCGATCAGCAGCGCGATAACGAATCTGGTTACGAAGATCGATCCGAACGTGTTTGCTGCGAAATTTGGTGCGGGAATGGACCAGCTCGACATGCTTGTTGCCCAGAAGAGCGTGACGATCGCGAAACTGATGGAGATTGCGCCATCGGAAACCGTTGATCCCACTAGCAGTCTGTACAATACGACCATGTACCTGATGGCGGCGTTGCTATTTGTTGCGCTGATTTCCAATGCTCTGATGCGCCCGGTCGCGAACAAGCACTATATGTCGGATGATACAGGCGCAAAGAAGCTTAAATCCGCTTAAGTCAGGTGCCCCAGATAGACCTGCGCATAAAGCCGAAACGGCCAATGTCGGCGTTGAGTGCTGGGTACACTCGGTGCATAAGCTATTGTAATGTGACGCCGATCCAGGCGGCACGAGGCGTGCCGGGTCCCAGGAATCGCGGATCGTCAAATGCATCGCCCAGCACTTCCTGCGGATTGCCGAAAAGACCAAAAGTTTCGTAGTGTCGGTCGAATAAATTGTCGATAGTCACGAACGTCGAAACATGTTTATTGAATCGATATTCGCCGCGCATATCAAAGACGGCGTATCCTGAGATCTGCTCGACGTCGTTGCCTTCATCACCGCGCAGGTACATTTTTCCCGAATACTGCATGCCGGCGCCAACGGTCAACTTGTCAGTTACAGCAAAACTGAAGCCCGCTTTTAACATCCCATCGGGAACCAACGGCAGTCGATCACCGGATTGCACGTTGACTTCGCCGTTTACCGCCGCCGGATTGTTTGCGGTCGGCATGGTTAAGTTCTGCTCGAATGTAGCCTTCAAATACGTGTAGTTTACAAACCACTCCAGGCGATCGGAAGCATCACCACGCAAACTTACCTCAACACCCTGTCGCGCCGTCTTGCCCACGTTGCTGAAGTAACCCTGGTTGGTAATGGCACCGGCGCTGATAAAAATGATGTCATCTTCGTTCTCGGTGCGAAACAGCCCGAGATGCCAATCCAGGCCGGCGGAATTATCGCGTACTCCAAGCTCCCAGGTCTTGCCAACGACCTGATTCAGCGGCGGATCGGCCAGAAACGCGTTCGGCAGCCGGCAAGGATCATCGGGATCGGCACACGTCAGCTCCACAGGCGTTGGAATTCGATTGGATTCGCTGTATCCCAGATAGACGCCCAGCGATTGTGACAATTTATAGGTAACGCCCGCCGCCGGGTTCAGACGTTCGAATCGGTGCTCACCGTTCAAAGCCGTGCCGAGTTTGTCGCGCAACAGGACCTTGGAGGTGTTGAATCGTGCCGATAGGGTGATAGCGACTGCATCGTATGGTGAAAACGTGTCGGTGAAGTAAAGACCGAAATGATCGACATCAGCGTCCAGTTCAGTAAATCCGTCGCCGATGAACACACCGCCCGGCACGGCCAGTCGACTTGCATCGAGGGCGCCAAGTTCGGTGCTATTGGCAAAACGGATCTTGCTGCTGTCGAAGGAGCCGCCAACTATCAGCAAGTTGTCGAACTTTTCGGATTCCGAGCGAAAGCTGAGTTGGAGAGTGCCGCCAAGGGTGTCCTGTTCGGTGGTGCTCCGATTCAACGCGGCTCCCGCAAGGCTCTCATCGAACGGAACCGGGTCGCCCGATCCGTCCTCAAGCACGCTTTCCTCTCCCCCTTCCTCTTCACACAGGTAGCCTGCGTTGCCCGGCATTTCGCATTCATCGAAGTCGGATTCGTCGCCGTTCACGGCATCGACATCGCTTGATCGGTAGTAAACGTTGCCGTCAAGACTCAGGCGATCCCCGAAACGGTGGCTGCTCTGCAAATTCAGCAACAGGAGGTCATTTTCGGTGATGTCAGGACGTGTGAATATGGCTTTTCGATTCATGTTCATCAGATCTATCGGCACTGGCCCGTTGCCAATCAGATCCGTCTGGACGAGAGTAAGGCCCAGGTCCAATGTGCTGGCCCGGCTCAGAAGGCTCAAATTGCCGAAGAACTGGCCGGCAGCCGACGGCGAAAAGTCGCGCCAGCCGTCTTCATCAAAATAAGCGGCTGTTGCGAAGTAACCCAACCTGCCATCGATATCGCCGCCTGTCTGGATACTGGCATTGACCCGTTGAAACGACCCTGCGGAGAATTCAGCTTGACTGCCCGGATGAGACCAGCCGTTTTTCGTTTGCACCGACAGCGCGCCACCCAGCGTGTTCAGGCCGAACAGCGGATTGGAGCCGGGGATCAGGTCGATTGACGCGATGGCGGAAACCGGCAGCAAAGCCCAATTGACCGTATCTCCGAAAGGTTCGTTGATGCGCACACCATCCTGGTATACAGCGATGCCTTGAGGCAGTCCCAACAACGGAGACGCAACAAAACCTCGAAACTGGACGTCAGGCTGCAACGGATTGTTCTGGGCCTGATTGACGAAAACGCTACCCAGGTTGCGGCTGAGAAATTCCGTAATATCCAGGCTGTGTTGCTCCTCAAGGGCTGCGCTCGTTACCGACTGAATATTTGCGGCAATCTTGTCCGCATCGAGTCCGCCAGACCGGGTAGGAGTCACACCTACGACTTCGATTTCATCAATCTCCTCAAAGTCATCTGCTTTCACGACGCTACTCAGGGCCAGAAAAGTGCTGATAATGAGCAACGCAAAGCGTGATCGATTGGTCCGCGCAAGCATTCGTTTGGCTACGAACAACTTGAGTGAATACCGATGCTGGCCGACGATCAAGCCAGAATTCCCATCGCTTGTGCCGACCATATGTCTGACAGATTCGTGCACGATTTGGCCCACTTTTTTGCTGGAAGGAGGTCTTGGGTCGGACTTGGCCAAAGTATCATACGTTACCATTCGATCGATAAATCAATTTCGATTGAAACAGATTGTCATATGTCCAGTCACTGTGACAGGATCATTGAGCGGGTCTAAGGTCTATAATTCCCGGTGTCGAAAAGAGACTTGGCTCAAGCGACGCCAAGGCGAAACAGTAATTGGCCCGAGCACGATCTACAAACGAACCAGGGGGTGTAGTAATGGTCAGCAAAAAAAACAGTGGCCCGGTATTGAAGCTATTCATTTTTTTTGGCGCAGGTCTGACAGGCGTTGCGCCTGTCAGCGCGCAAGAAGTCGACAGCGCCACGATGTATGGGGACCTGCAAACCGTTACGCAGGATATGCTGGATCACGCGAGTGGGGATTCGAACAATTTTCTTCACACGAACGGCAATTATCATCAGACGCGCTACTACCCGGCACGCCAGATTAATACGAGCAATGTCCATCGACTTCAGCGTGCATGGTCGTTCGAGACCGAAGTTGTAGAGTCACTGGAGACGACGCCGATAATTGTAAACGGCATCATGTATGTCACAACGTCATTTAATCATGTCTACGCATTGAATGCTGATACCGGCCAGCAAATCTGGCATTACAAACACAAAATGGGTCCGATTACAACGTACTGCTGTGGGCCAAACAATCGGGGCGTATTTCCATATGGCGATAGAGTTTACATGGGAACGCTCGACGCGAAACTGGTCGCTCTGAATGCGAAAACTGGGCGCCTGGAGTGGGAAACACAGATCGCAGATCCCGAACTGGGCTATAGCGAAACCATGGCACCGACCGTCGTTGACGGAAAGGTCCTGATCGGTACGAACGGAGGCGAGTACGGAATACGTGGCTTCGTCAAAGCGTATGACGCAGATACCGGCAAGGAGCTGTGGACCTTCCATTCCACGGCGGAGAACTCCGTAGGAGTCTGGGCAACCAAGGATGCAACGGGCCGGGACATGTTGCGGGATATCAAGGCAGAAAAGGCGGCATTGAAAGAGCTTGGCGATCCCTACAAGACCCTCGGCGGTGGCGTCTGGCAGAATATGGCGGTGGACCGCGAGACGAACACCACCTATTTCGTCGTTGGAAATCCGTCTCCCGATCTCTACGGTGCAATTCGCCCGGGCGACAACCTTTATACCAATTCGCTGGTCGCAGTGGACCTCGATACCGGCAAATACAAATGCCATTTCCAGTACATTGCGCACGATGTATGGGATCTGGATGCAGTAAGTCCGCCGATCATCACGACCGTGGTCGACGAGCGAGGCAACAACGTGAAGGGCATACTGCACGGCGGCAAAACGGGCTATATCTACGTGCACCGCGCGAGTGACTGCGGACTCATCCGATTCTCGGAACCCATGGTCAGCCAGGAAAACCGCTGGGTCCTGCCGACAAAGGACGGAGCGCGCATGTTGCCGGGTGCAAATGGGGGTGTGGAATGGTCACCGATGGCCATTGACCCGAACCTCGATCTCGCATTCGCAATCAACCTTCATCAGCCGATGACCTACCACGTCGAGGAGACGCCGTACCCGGGTGGCAAGCTGTGGCTCGGTGGTGCGTTCAAGGTGATCCCGGAGGAACAACAGTGGGGTAACGTCACGGCAGTGGACTACAACACCGGAAAGATCCGGTGGAAGGTCAAGACAGAGCAGCCGATGATCGGTGGAATTCTGGCCACCGGCGGCGGGCTGGCGTTTACCGGCGAAGGCAACGGCTGGTTCAAGGCTTACGATTCGGCGACCGGTGAATTGCTGTGGCAGTACAAAGCCAGTGCCGGAGTCAATGCACCGCCTGCGTCATACAATGTCGGGGGAAGCCAGTACATTGTCGTAGGGGCTGGCGGCAACGCGCAGCTTAATTACAAGCGCGGCAACGAGATACTGGCTTTCAAGCTCGGTAACTAAACAACGTACACTGACGGAAGTATCTGGCGGCCGCCGCAGGGCGGCCGCATTTTTTTGTGGTAAAAACATTGGGAACCGATGTCCGCAACCCGGGGTCGAAACCACGTAGTCGGACGACGCTCAACGGAATACTCCATGACCCGAACTCAAGTCTTGTCGGCTTTCATTATTTCTGTACTCGCATCACATCTCCTGACAGCAGAGGAAGCTGTCGATGAATACGCCTCTGTTCGAAGTGTGATCAATACCTGCGAGGTGTGTCACGGAGTATCCGGAGCATCCACATTGCAGCAATACCCGATACTGGCGGGGCAGGAGTTCTATTACATTTACGTACAGCTGAAAGATTTTCAGTCGGGCCTGCGCGAAGGGCCGATCATGGGCCCGCTCGTTTCCGGACTGGACAAGGAAACCATGCAGCTATTGGCGAAGTATTTTTCGGAAGGATCATGGCCCGAAACGGACTACGCCGCTGACGAGCAGCAGACGAGATCCGGCCGGACTGTAATCGCTGCCGGCCAATGCGTCGCTTGCCACCTGGGCGCATTTCACGGCAACAGCCGAATACCGCGGCTCGCAGGTCAACACGCCGAATACCTTTCCAAGACAATGCTCGATTTCAAATCCAGGTCGAGAAATAACGCGCCCGACAAGGGATCGCTCATGGCGACATTCAGTGACGAACAGATTTCCGATGTGGCTCAGTACCTGAGTGCTCTTCGTGAATAAAGCCGTCCGAATGCCCTAATTCAGAATACCGAGAATCTCCGATTGGTCGGCCAGGCTGGCGAGATCACGCGCGGTCCGGCCGTCGCGGTCACGGCGATCGGCATCGGCTCCGGATTGGAGCAAGAAGGCAACGACGTCTCCGTGACCGTTTTCCGCGCCGATCATCATCGCTGTTCGACCGCGATCATCCGCCAGATCGAGTACCGCACCGCGATCGACGAGCATTTTCACGGTATCGACATGGCCATAGCCCGCCGCCCACATCATCAACGTCAATCCATGTTGGTATCGGGTGTCCACGGCGTTTTCCAGCGCTGTGCTAACGCCAAGGATCCGTTTCAGTATTTGAGTCTCGCCGTTCGCAGCCGCATAAACGGCACTGCTCTTTCCGGTGTCGTCGACGACGTCCGGATTGGCGCCGGACTCCAGCAACAGATCCACTATTGCGGCGGACTTGTTGAAGACGGCGTTTGCAAGCGGTGACACTTGTTGCATATTGACGATATTCGGATCAGCACCCTTGTGCAGAAGCAATCGGACTGTCTCAATATGGCGGCCGCCGGCAGCTTCAAACAATGGCGTTATGCCATTAACGTTAGCCTGGTTCAGGTTCGCGCCGGCGTCGACCAGCACATTGATGGTTTCCAGGTGGTTGCCCCGCACGGCATATATCAAAGCACTATTGCCGAACCGATCGCGAGTGTTGACGGCGGCACCCTCCGCCAATCTGGATGCGACAAGTGCTGATTCACCCTTTTTTGATGCCTCGAGCAGACCCAGATTCAATGTCCATGTGCCATCTTCAGCCTTGGTCAACGTACTTTGCGAGACGAGGATTACTGCTAAGCTTAAGCACGCGTATGTTCCCAGTGTTCGGCGCATGATTTTCAAAGCATTCAAGTCCCTACGGCACGCGATGTTTTGAAGTATACCGCGGAAGTGCTATCGTGAGGCATTGGTCGTGCCTAATGAGGAATCTTAAAGATGGCAACGGTATCAGAGACTGTTTCCCTTGATGCGACACCGGACCGGGTCTGGTCGGTCATCGGAGAATTCGACACCCTGGATTCCTGGCATCCTGCGGTAGCGTCGTGCAAATTGGTGATGATCGATGGCAACAAGGTACGCAATCTGACGCTCGGTGACGGCAGCAAAATTGTCGAACGCCTGGATTCGCATGAAGGCAAAGCCCGAAATTACGTTTACACGATCCTGGAGGCAGGTCCGTTGCCGGTTCAGAATTACCAGTCCACAATCAAGGTATCGGGAGGCGGTTCGGTTGCAACGGTCACTTGGTCGAGTAAATTCGAGCCTCGCGGCGTCTCGGAAGCCGACGCGAAGACAGTGATGTCCGGTGTCTATACTGCCGGATTCGCTGCGCTGCTCGAGAAGTTTGGAGCCGCATAAAACTTCCTGTATTTCCCAGGCAGAAAAAAGATCTAAGTCATCGTCGATTTTCAAGAGGGTTCGGGCGTGCGTGTTTTGACTATAATTGCAATTATCCTGTTTCCGTACTTTTCTTCTGCAGACGATGCAGTGGAGGCAGCTTCAAGTTGCGTCGTGATTCACGAAAATTCTAATTCGGATGGCAATAAAAATATTACTTGTTTCGAAAATATATCTCTTGAACGCAGTTCTTTTGAGTCAGGCGTTTGTCGGTGGAAAACAGATGCACAAGAGTTGAACCAGACAAAAGTAACTACGCGATTCGTGTCGTCCTGTCCAATTTCATACAGCGCATATTGTGATCGGCTCATTCTGGGCCCCGCGATTATGGTTCCGGTGAAGATCTTCATTTACGACAAATCGGAAGTTGTAATTGAGCGCGCGAAAAGACAGTGCCTCAGCGGCGGTGGGAATTGGACAGTGGCTGACAAGACGGTCGAATAGTACGCAAAGAAATATCAAGTCCGAATACTTGTTCATTGCAAATACCGATTTGGCGATCGGCGGACGACAAACGGCATTCACTTAAGTAGTTTCACTGATAGCAGTACTGGCTCCATTTCGTTAACCTAGGAATATGCTCGGAATCCCAAAATTCGATCTAAATTCCCTGAGATCTCCATTCGCGATGATAAGGGCTGTTTCACTTGGTGTCGTTGTGGCTATAACGTCAAGCATCGCCGCGGCAGGTGAAAATCTGCCCTATGAAATAGAGGATGGGAGGGTCGATGAGTCGACTTACCTGGGTTGGCGAATTTATCACTCAACCTGTCACGGTTGTCACGGTGTCGATGCTACCGGTACCAGCGTTGCCCCAAGCCTGGTCGAGAAGATTCGGAACCTTTCTGCGCGAGACTTCAGCGTAAAAGTATTGTCACGATATCGAATTACGGTCAGCGAACGGGCAACCGGTGGTGACGACAAAACCGAATTACGCGATGCATTTCTTGAGCAGGTATTGCGTCGTGAGCGCGGAGAGATCCTCATGCCCGGGTGGGAGGCGGACCGCAACGTCAAACCACATGTGCTGGATATTTACGCCTACCTGAGAGCGAGAGCGGATGGTGCGCTGGCGCCGGGACGTCCTGAAAAGACGCTCCACCGCGAGTAAGCGACGAAACACGATCTGGCGGCATGCGTTCCCAATTGAATACGCTTGAAGCATCGTTTTTGTTGCGAATTCCTGGCTGTTAACTTCGCTCGGGCGGCATTGCAGCGAAGCTGATATGCATAAAAAAGACTAAATTCAATCAGTTTGAAACAAGAATAATCCTTGAAAATAGTTCGCGAGTCGCCGGATAGCTATCCGCACAAGCTTGGCATGGGTTAAAATCGCCAGTATTCCGGGTCGAAACACCTATAGATGTATGCGGCGTGTTGCAACCGAAGGATTAATAATGAGTAGCGAACGGCACGAAGTACAACTAATTCTCTTCCTTCCATGTCTCCTTGTACTTTCATGCTTGGTAGGTTGTGAGCGTGAGCCAAGTCAACAAAATGCGTCACTGGAACCCGACGTAAACGAAACCAGCCCATCGCAGCGTGCTGAAATCGCATGGCCTGCCGATGGCGATTTGATCTATGTCAGTAACGAAGATTCCGGAGACATATCGATCATTGCGACGGCGACCAATCAGGTCGTAACTACACTGGAAGTGGGCCGTCGACCCCGCGGAATCAAGGTCAATGGCATTGGGGACAAGGTGTTTGTAGCATTGTCCGGATCACCGAAATGCCCCCCAACGATGCCTGATGAAGAATGTGAGAGTTTAGCTACAGACAAAAGCAAAGATGGCATTGCCGTAGTTGACGTTCGAACGGCGCGGCTGGAACGCGTATTGCCTGGCGGTTCGGATCCCGAACAGTTTGACCTGAATACCGACGGCCGGCGCTTATATGTTTCAAATGAAGACTCCAATCAGGCCACCATTGTGGATATCGAAACCGGCGAGATCCTGCAAATCGTTGATGTCGGTCGCGAGCCGGAAGGTATTCGTATCAGTCCGGATGGCAGGGTCGTTTACGTTACCGGTGAAACGGACCACGATGTCACGGTGCTGGATGCCGATAACGGTGCCGTCATCGCGACAATTGGCGTGGGTCTCAGACCACGCGACGTCGTTTTCGCGCCTGACGGTTCTCGCGCATACGTGTCATCAGAAATTGGTCATTCGATAGAAGTAATCGACGTCAAGAGCCATACGGTTGCTGCAAAGATTGCACTGGATGATGCTGCAAAACCGGTAGGAATGGCCATTCGATCCGACGGCCGGCGACTTTACGTGGCCAATGGGCGCGGACAGACGGTCAGTGAGATAGATCTGGAGTCGCTTCAAATTTTGCGGTCCGTAGAGGTCGGCCCGCGCGCATGGGGGATCGTGCTCAGCAACGATGAGCGTTTTCTCTATACTGCGAACGGGCCTTCCGATGATGTCTCGGTGGTCGATATTGAAACGTTTACGGTGATTGCGCGAGTCAAGGTTGGCGATATGCCCTGGGGCCTTGCGTTAGGTCCAAATCCCGGTCGAACTAATTGAGTAGCGGCTAAGATTCAGGCTTGGCTCGCTGCGCGAGCCAAGCATCGAGGCCCCACACATTGCCTGCGCGCGCGAAGAAAAACCCCGCCATTGCGACAATCAAAAACAATCGAAGCCCGTGCTGTGAAAACGGTAGTCCCAGCGCAGCAACCTCGTAGACCAGGAGCAAAAACAATCCGCCTGCGGCCGATGATCGAGTCACAAGACCAAGCGTAAGTCCAATTCCTACCAAACCTTCGCCAATAGCCGTGAGGTGAGCAAACAGTTCAACATTGTAATTAACAATGTGCTGCAAGTAGTTTTGAACCCAGACCAGCGGATTCACGTCGGCGTACCCTGCCAGGATTCGCGGCAGAGTTTCAATCCATCGCGGCGTTGCCATCGGTACCGGCAAAATCCCGCCGAACAGAACCCACTTTGTCCAAATGGCTTTGATAAACCACAGGCCAGTCGCGATTCGGATGGTCGCAAGCCATCGTTCCGGATATCGCATGTCTGTATTGCGCTTCATTCTCTATCAAACCTCCGTTCGTATTGGCACGGATGCCAGCAAAAAATGCCAGAATCACCACTCTCATTTGGTGCCATCACGATCACGTCATTTAGTTAGCCATTGCGATTTCAATAGCAATTCGAATGGGTCAATACTATCGCGGTCAATTAAAGAACATCAAATCAGCAAGCTGCACGAAATCGATACGCAGTCCCGTCTATGTGCACTCGTGCATAAGTTGTGAATTAAACACCAGGAATACAGGCCTTATTCCGAGTTTTTTTGTGGACGAATTGATGTGCGTCGAGGAAGTTGTAAATGAATTTCTGGCAACGCACGAGTAAGTCGAGAGCAAAGGCAACGCGACGCGCGGCAATTTCGGTTTTCAGATAAGACCGGCAACGTACGGGGTGGTTTTTCCAGTTTTATACATACTTAAGGAAGAACTTGGTCGGGTGAGAGGATTTGAACCGTTCCAAAAGTGTCGGCAGGTATTCGATTGTTGCCGTGTATATATCGGGAGGGCCCCTGCCTCCCGAAAACGGATTTCGTATTTTAAGTATTTGTTTTAATTAACAGTCTGGCGCAAGGCGCCCGTTGCAACTGCAGTACCGAGCATGACCGTGCACTGCTCAGTCACACAATTTTCATACATACCAGATTCTTCGAATGACAACCACGACGGCCACATTCGCTTGACCCGCTCGGCGTCAGCACAAGTCAACTGCCAAGAAATTCGAGCTTGATAACGCGGAGCAACCTCCCGTACCACATGACTTGACCTTAATCCGTGCTGATGATCCGTAGACAACCGCACTTGTGGTCGGCGGCACAACTGTCCACCTGTACGTGTATGGATTTGATGTCGGTTGGGCAGCCCAGACTTCATAGAAACTTACTTGCCCAGGACATGCGTGAGCCCACACTATTTGATAGAGGGTACCTCCTGTAGGATCCGGATAGCAGATTTGCGTTATCCATCCGATCATGCCAATGGGCGGCGTCGTCGCATTGCACGATGGTGGATTCGGGTTGCTCGGGCACACCTCCTGGTTGCACACAGCACAGTCCGGGTCGGCGGAGTCGACGAGACTATCCCCATCGTTGCTGATCCCGTCCGAACATGTGGCCGGCTGAACCGGCATGGCGGGCCCACGATAGTTTGCGACTGACCTAGCGGTAACGTTGAATGCCTCGGCGTTATTGTTCGCAGTTGCGAACCCACTGAACCTACCTACATGGTTGCAGTGCGCTGGATCTGAAGACGGGCAGTCAACTGTTTGCGGGCCATGGCCGATTGCAGTGATTACTTGTTTTTGGACGCCGCCGGGATTAACGGTAAGGCGGTGAGCCTTGCTGTTGGGGAGCAAGCCTCCATTGAAACCGTATATTTGATCACGATGACCACCCCCCAATAGGTGGCCAAATTCGTGCGCACCTAAGTAGTATCGACAGGAGGTATGCCCCACAATCTGGGCGACAGCGACATAGTCACGGTTAGCTCCGCGAAGATCGAGCCCGTTGGCATCCTGTACAAACCCCGGGTTAAAACCTTTCCAGTTCTCTTGCACGGCATGACCGCAGCTAGCGTTGTCAAACTTTGATGACAGCCCGATAACCACATCTGCACCGTGAAAATCCCGCCGGCCCACTGCGGCGGGCGGCGCGATGTCCTCGACCCAGACCCTGAGCTTGTCGGCTTGCTCGTCATCGTCGCCGGAAAACACCGTGGTGCCAACGGAGAGGTGATTCCCGTTGTTGGCGAAGGCAACATCCGTTGGTAGATTCATACCGCCGAAATCGGTGCTGAGCCAAGCATTCATCAGAAAGTTCTTGGCCGCCGTGATGTCTGCACCGGAGAGCCGGTTATCGGCGACAAGAAGAATTCTGATGACCGTCTCTTGGGGAGTTGACGCGGGCTTGCCGACCGAAGCAGGTAAATCGCCATTGAGAAGTAAAGTGCCGAATGCCAGGCAGCCCAGAATTATTCTTCTCACGTTGTTATTCCTCGTGAATGTTTGCCGGCCGCGGATCCGGTCCCAGTGAATCGAGAAAATCACGATACCGTTCCCGTTTGACTCGATTTTCGTTTGACTCCGAAGCAGTAAAATCGGGGTCAGACTCTGTCGGTATCGAGAAGGCCTTCTCTGGATCCCATTCAAGAAGTACGTGGTATTGCGGAGCCGACGCGAGTGGCCGAAGCTCATAAGCCTTCGGCAGGACGACGGTCTGCAACAAGAAAACAACGTCGTAGAGAGCCGGTTCACCGCGGGCATGAAACTCCTTGAATCGGGCGAAGTCGTGCTGATACTTTATTCGAGACGTTTCATCGAAGCTGACCTGCGCTGCAAAGATCCCTACTCTGTGGAGTTCTGGAAGAAGCGCTTTTGCCTCCTCAAGCGATAGCTCAGCGGCCCCGAGATCAGCCACCGATACGGTTGGCTCAACGAAATGTCCGTTCCAAGCAATCGTCAAGCCCTTTGGATGGACGTCCACGCTGTCTACCTCAAGTACGATCGACTGGTCATCGAATAGCGAGATTTTGAACTTCTCGGCCGTCAGTAGCAGCAGTGCGTTGACGGTTACAATGCGGTATTGCTTTGCAAAGTACGTCTCTTTGGCCAAAAAGTATGGGTTAGCAGCCTCAACGATCGCTCGTACATCGTCCGGCACCGAGGCCAATAGTTCGGGAGGCTCTGCGAACGATGAAGGAGCCAGCCAACAAGCGACTAGCGCAATGGGTAGTGGTCTCACGCCCTTGTCCTCACTTCTTTTATGGGATTAAAGTAACAGATATAGTTCTACTCCGGTCTACCAAGGCCGTCAAGCGTGACTTTCGGGCAACCTCAAGTCTCATGTCGGGACCTTCCCAAATGTGCCCGACCCAACGGTGAGGAACTGTAAGAAGGCGCGTCACTACGAGCGAAGCGCTGTAGTGACGCGGTGCTCCGAACCAGCAATGGCGCGGGTTCTGGTCGGATTTCACGAAGTCTGGACGAGTGACGCGGTATTTCGCGAGCGCTCAACCCCTGAATTGGAAAACCCCTGCACCCGATTGTCGGGGTTATCTCTGGACGCGGGTTCAGGTTTGTACTAGCGTCCTCAGCATGTAACGCGGCCACTGCGAAAAGTGTGGCAAGAAGACGTCTAAGGGTCCTGGAAGGACGGCGTCGCGATCTTTGATCGAGGATCCATCTTCAAACTCAGCTGAGCCTTGACGGTCAGCATCTTCGACAAAGCTGGACCTACGGGTTCGGCATCTTCAAGTCAGCCGGACTGATTCGTCCGGCATCTTCAAATCGCGCGCCCCTGGCGCATCTTCAACTTTCACAGAAGGAGGGTATTTCTGTTCGTTTCGTTATGGGCCAATTCGGCCAGCTGGTGGTCACCGTCTGATTCTCAAAGAGAACGCCGGTGAACCTGATTGAGGGTCAGGCAAATGGGGACTGGTGTCCCGCGACCGTTACCCGATTGAAAAATCGGACTTCGTAATCCTCGCGGATGCGGAGTGGTCATCGAAACTCACCGACGAGAAGGTATGCACCGTGAAAAACCTGAACCACGAGCTAATGAAACTTTGCCGTCAAAACAAAGACGGTGGCTACGCGACGCAAACGGCCCGGTCCCGGATTCTGGACCTGAGCGCCAATCAGCTGCACGCGCTGGGCTACCGGCATATGCAGGCCACGTCGCTGAAGCCAAAACACGTCGAGGCCCTGGTCAAGCAGTGGCGCGAGGAGGGAATCAAAACCGGAACATTGAAAAACCGACTATCGGCACTTCGCTGGTGGGCGCAGAAGGTCAACCGGCAAAGCATCATGGCGCGGGATAACACGGCCTACGGCATTGGATCACGAACGTACGTTGCAAAAGAATCGAAAGCGCAGGTTCTGGACCAGGCGATGCTTGCGAAGATCGAAGACGAACACGTTCGCATGAGCGTGCGCTTGCAAGCAGCCTTCGGTCTGCGACGCGAAGAGGCGATCAAGTTTCAGCCGACCTATGCCATGCAGGGTGACCACATCCGACTTAAAGCAAACTGGACCAAGGGAGGTCGTGCACGAATCGTCCCAGTCACCAATGAGGACCAGCGCCGGCTATTGGACGCAGTCAGGACGCTAACCAGGGGCGGTGCTCTAATACCGCCCCACCTGAACTACGTCCAGCAGCTGCATCGCTACGAAAAGCAGACAGCCAACGCAGGCCTGTCCCGTCTGCACGGATTGCGCCACGCCTACGCCCAACGCCGCTATGTCGTGCTCACCGAACGGGTTTGTCCAGCGGCGGGTGGGTTGCCATCCAAGGATCAATCCCCGGAACAACGAGCGGTTGATGCCGCAGCGCGAGCCACGATCAGCGCCGAACTCGGTCACGCCCGCGAAGCGATCTCGGCAGTGTACCTGGGGCGATGAAACCGGCACGCACAGCGACCGACATGCTGCCGCGATTGCTGCGATTTCGTGATGCTCCGAATTATCTTGGCATGGACCGCAATCGCTTCAACGCGGAAGTCCGGCCTTTTCTCACCAGCATTCCCATCGGTCGGCAGGGCATTGCTTTCGACCGGCTTGAACTCGACGCCTGGGTGGACGAGTATGTCTCCCGCAACGGGCGTTCCGCCAAAAGGAGTGAATTATGGGACGCAAAAAATCACCGGGCCTCAAGAAAAGAGGCCGCATCTGGTGGATCGACAAGAGAATCAAGGGGTACGGACGACTGGCGGAAAGCTGCAGCACGGATAATCTCGACGAAGCGGAACGCTACCTAGCGCACCGCCTCAACGAAGTTCGCCAGGCAGTGGTCTACGGCATTCGACCGACACGGACGTTTGAGCAGGCAGCGATCAAGTATCTCAACGACTATCAGCACAAGAAGAGTCTGGACCGGGACGTGTACGCCTTCAATCGCATTATGCCGCACATCGGCGATCTGACCCTCGATCGCATTCACAACGATACGCTGGCGCAGTACCGCAAAGCCCGTCGCGCGGACGGGGTGACGGCCGGGACCATTAATAAGGAGTTGAGCTGCATTCGGCGGATCCTGAATCTGGCTGCCAGGGTCTGGCGCCACGACAACGGCATGTCCTACCTGGACGCACCGCCATTGATCGAGATGGAACAGGGGCCGGCACGGAAACCCTATCCGCTGAGCTGGGAAGAACAGGATCGATTGTTCAAGGAGTTACCCGGGCACCTGCAGCGGATGGCATTGTACAAGGTCAACACCGGCTGCCGGGAGCAGGAAGTGTGTCAGCTGCGCTGGGACTGGGAGGTCAAGGTTCCGGAGCTGATGACGAGCGTGTTTGTGCTGCCGAGCAACGACCAGTTCGAAACGAAAAACTTTCAGGAGCGAATCGTGGTGTTGAACTCGATTGCACGGCAAGTGGTCGACGAACAGCGGGGAAAGCACCGCGAGTTCGTTTTCACGTACAAAGGCAATCACTTGTTCAACATGCTCAATTCGGCATGGCGAAGGGCGAGGGACCGGGCAAGCCTGCCAGGGTTTCGCGTGCACGATCTTCGCCATACCTTCGGGCACAGGCTGCGAGCGGCGGGCGTGAGTTTCGAGGATCGTCAGGATTTGCTCGGACACAAGTCCGAGCGGATCACGACGCATTACTCAGCACCGGATGTCGCTAGGCTGATTGAAGCGGCGGAGAAAGTGTGTGAACGACGAGCGAACACCGTTTTACGGGTCGCAGCTCACACGTTTCTCACACAATCCGTCACACAAAATGGCAGCAGTCGGGTAGATCACTTGCAAGCCGTTGACGTTTAAGGACTAGTTGGTCGGGGTGAGAGGATTTGAACCTCCGGCCCCTGCCTCCCGAAGACAGTGCTCTACCAGGCTGAGCTACACCCCGCGCTCGATTCTCAGGATCGTCATTCGACGGAAAATTCTGCGATTGCGATCAGTGCGTCTTTCCAGTCCGATTCGGGAACTCCGGACAATGCATCAATCGCCAGATCGGCGGCGCTCCTGAGCGCGCGCCGCAGTGTACTGGACGGCCCCCGTCGATTCAATGCGAAAACGGCGCCAGTTCTGAGTTCAGGCGCAAAAAAAGCTCTTTTCCTCGTTCGCTCTCTGCTAACGATTCTCCGCCCCCTGATGTCCCATCTCGTCCTCGTAAACCTGTGAGGCCGTGACCGCGCTCGTCAGCGCGTCCCCGAAGGGCATGTGCTTGTCCGATGGCGCGCTCTTGCGCCGGAGCAAACGGTAGAGCGCATACAGAACCAGCAGCCCGTGTATTACGGCTGCGTAGAGGAATAGCGCGGTTGCTCCGGCAAAGGTCATCGCCGTCGATGCGACAAATGGCCCGATGATTGCGCCAACCCCGTACATGAGCAGCAGCCCGGCGGACACCATCACGTACTCGCGCGGATCGACGTAATCGTTGGTGTGAGCCACGGCGAGCGTATACAAGGGAAACGACATGGCGCCCCATGCGGCGCCGAGCAGGCAAATGCTGGCGAAAGACAGCTGCGGTCCCCAGACGACTATTGCCGCGCCAACACCTGCGGCGGCAACGGCAGATGCGATCAACACCTTGCGCCGTCCGATCCGGTCGGACAGGAAGCCCAGCGGCCACTGCGAAACGGCGCCGCCGATCACGGTTGCCGTCATGAACCACGGGGCAAGCGACAGGTCGTCGGACAGGCCGGCCGTGAATACCGGCGCCAGAGCCCAGAACGCGCCATTGGTAAAACCTGACGCCAGGCAGGCAATCGAGCCCCCCGGTGATATCTTCATCAGGCGCCGGAAATTCGGTTTGACAGTCTGCGGCAAACCTGGCGATGGTGCGGTCGACAGCGCGACCGGCAGGGCGGCCAACGACACCAACACCGAGGCAATGGCGAACAACTGCAAGTCGGCGGGGTCGTAGAGCAGCATCATCATCTGGCCTGCGGCCAGTACCGTCATCGTGATCATGACGTAAGTTGAAAAAATAGTGCCGCGATTCTCAGACGTAGACCGGTCGTTGAGCCAGCTTTCGATAACGACGTATAGCACGGCAAAACAGAAGCCGGTCAGCATGCGCAGGAGCGTCCAGATCCACGCGTCGAGTACCAGGCCATGCACGAGCGGAACCGCGGACGCCGTGGCCGTCATCGCGAGGAACACTCGCACATGGCCGACGCGTTTGACGAGTTCGCCGCCCTTGAGGCAGCCGACTGTGAATGCAAAGAAGTAAGCGGCACCCATCAGTCCGATCGAGACCGTCGAAAAGCCCTCGAGCGTTGCGCGGACGGGCAACAAGGTACCTTGCAATCCCTGCCCGGTGAGCAGAATTGAGACACCTATAAGGAGTGAGGCGACCGGCGCCAGAGCGTGTTTCATCAGGATCCCGATTCGAGGCTGAGTGCTTGCGCTGTATTCAGGATCGGCGGCTGACGGAGAATTCTGCGATGGCGATCAACGCATCTTTCCAATCCGATTCGGGAATCCCGGACAACGCATCGATTGCAAGATCGGCGGCCTCCCGGGCGCGAGCCGTCGTGTACTTCAGGGCTCCGGTCGATTCAATGATTGCCTGAATATCCCGGAGGCTCGCCGATTCACTGTCCTCGATGGCATGGCGGATTAACCGGCGCTCTGCATCGCTGCAATTTTTCATCGCGTGGATCAGCGGCAAGGTTGCCTTGCCCTCGGCCAGATCGTCGCCGAGATTCTTGCCAAGCTCTTCAGCGCTCGCGCCGTAATCCAGCGCATCGTCGATGAGCTGAAACGCCGTGCCCAGGTTGCGGCCGTACAGGATCATCGCATCCTCGTCGCCTGCGTGGCGGCCGGCGAGAATGGCCGCGATCTGTGCCCCGGCCTCGAAGAGCCGCGCCGTTTTGCGGTATATCACCTGGCGGTAGTCGTGCTCGGAAACGTCCGGGTCGTGCACGTTCATCAATTGCATGACTTCGCCGGCGGCAATGGTATTGGTCGCATCGGCCATGATGCGCATGACGGGCATCCGGCCTACCTCGACCATCATCTGAAAAGCCCGCGAATACAGGAAATCGCCGACCAGCACGCTGGCCTGGTTGCCGAAGACGGTGTTGGCCGTCTCGCGCCCGCGGCGCCTTGCGGAGGAATCGACCACATCGTCGTGCAGCAGGGTGGCGGTATGGATGAACTCGATGATCGCCGCCGCATGAACATGATGCTGGCCGGAGTAGCCCAGAGCGCGGGCGGCCAGCAGCACGATCAGCGGCCGCAGACGTTTGCCGCCACTGGTGACGATGTATTGAGAAACCTGCGATACCAGCGCGACATCGCTCTCGAGCGACCGTCGGATGAGGTCGTCCACGGCATGCATGTCGCTCGCCGCGAGTGCTTTCACATCGTCGATGTCCGGAGAAATGCTTTTGTTTTCGGCGGCTTGCATAAGGTAATCGATAATGCCTGATAAAGCCGGTATTGGCGACCGGCGCCAGCGTAAATCGGATCGAGAGACGCATTTGCAAGCTATTGAATTCAGGTAGAATTTTTGTGCGGGCAGCGTTGACCCGGGCGGCCGAAGCCTATAGAATCCCGGCTCTTTTGTAGCGTCAGGCCCGGAAGAAGCTGGAATCCGGCTGGCCGACGCGCGCAAAATCTCTTATTTTTCAGCAGCTTGCGCACGTGGCGCGACCTGCACATTGGAGTTCGCAACGATGTACGCGGTTTTTCGCACTGGCGGCAAGCAGTACCGGGCCAGCAAAGGCGAGCGCTTGAAGCTCGAGAAGATCGACGCCGACGAAGGCGCGAACATCAGTTTTGACGAAGTCCTGCTGGTAGGCGAGGGCAGTGACGTCAAGGTGGGTTCGCCGCTGGTTGCCGGCATGGCCGTGGATGCCAGGGTAATCCAGCAGGGCAAGACGAAGAAGGTAAACGTCATCAAGTTCCGCCGCCGGCAGAACTACCTGCGCAAGCACACGCATCGTCAGTTCTTTACCGAAGTCGAAATCATCGATATTCGTAGCGGTGGGTCCGCACCGAAATCGGCGCCGAAGGCTGCTGCGGCCGAGAAGCCCGCCGCGAAAAAAGCGCCGGAAAAGAAGGTAGCGGCCAAGAAGCCGGCTGCCAAGAAGGCAGCAGCGAAGAAATCGGCCAAGAAGGCGGCGGCGAAAAAGCCGGCAGCCAAGAAAGCGGCCAAAAAGAAGGTGTCGAAGAAGAAAGGCGCCTGAGGCAATTCAGGATCAATTGATTTTCAGTAGCCGGCGAATTCGATGCAGCCGGCTTCAGACAGCAAGGTGAAATACAGTGGCTCATAAAAAAGCAGGCGGCAGTAGCAAGAACGGTCGCGATTCGGAAAGCAAGCGCCTTGGCGTGAAGATCTTCGGCGGGCAGGAAGTCGTTGCCGGCAATATTATCGTGCGCCAGCGTGGAACGCGGTTTCATCCGGGCACCAATGTGGGACTCGGCAGGGACCATACGCTTTTCGCCAAAGCCGCCGGCCTGGTGGTTTTCGAGAAGAAGGGTCCCAAGAGTCGCCAGTTCGTCAGCGTGGTCGCAAACTAGATTCTCCTCAACAGCATCACGCGAAAAACCCCGCCGTCTTGCGGGGTTTTTTGTTTCGGGATTCCGCAACGGATTCGGACTGATTCCCGGAGACACGCATGAAATTCGTCGACGAAGCAACGATCAAGGTTCAGGCAGGAAACGGTGGCCATGGCTGCCTCAGCTTCCGGCGTGAAAAATACATCGACAAGGGCGGCCCCGATGGCGGCGACGGCGGTCACGGTGGCGACGTTTACCTCGTTGCCGACGAAGGCGCGAACACGCTGGCAGATTTTCGCTACATGCGGAAGTTCCGTGCTGAAAGCGGCGATCCAGGCGCCGGCCGCAATATGACAGGCAAGTCGGGCGAGGATCTGGAGATCGTCGTGCCCCGGGGTACGGTGGTTTATGACGTCGATACCAGCGAGCTGATCGGCGACATCACGGAATCGGGGCAGCGCCTGAAAGTGGCTGAAGCAGGCCGGGGCGGGCTCGGAAATACGCGGTTCAAGAGCAGCACGAATCGCGCGCCAAGGAAAACGACAAACGGCACGCCCGGTGAATCGCGGCACCTTCGACTCGAACTCAAGTTGCTGGCGGACGTAGGGCTGGTTGGCTTACCGAACGCCGGCAAGTCGACACTCATTCGCGCCATGTCGGCCGCGAAGCCCAAAGTCGCCGACTATCCGTTCACGACCTTGCATCCCAATCTCGGCGTCGTGGCCGTCGGCCCGCTGCAAAGCTTTGTCATGGCGGACATCCCGGGGCTGATCGAGGGCGCGGCAGAGGGCGCCGGCCTCGGTATCCAGTTCCTGAAGCACCTGCAAAGAACGCGATTGCTGCTGCACCTGGTGGATATCGCACCGCTGGATGAATCCGATCCCGCCGGCGCGGTGCAATCCATTCAGCAGGAGCTGGTGAAATATTCCGCCGACCTTGCCGGCAAGCCGCGATGGCTGGTGATCAACAAGATAGACCTGGTCAAAGACAGCGATCGGGCGAAGACGTGTGCCGATTTGCTGAAAATACTTGCCTGGGAAAATCCGGTGTTCGAAGTCAGTGCGGCAACGGGCGAGGGAACCGTCGAACTGGGTCAGGCCATCATGCGTGAGCTGGAGCGGATGAAGGCGGAAGAATAATTTGTGGCGCGAGTTGCGCCGGGTCGCCTGCAATGCAGGCTCCTACAACACGTTGCGAAAACCGCCACAAAAAAAGGATCCGTGAGGATCCTTTTTTCGCAATGCGTTTTCGATGCGGATCAGGCGGCCATTGCCTTGATCATCTTGTTCAGGCGGCTCTTGTGCCGGGCGGCCTTGTTCTTCGGCACGATGCCCTTGTTGATCATGCTGTCGATGACAGGAACCGCAGCTTTGTAGGCAGCCGTTGCACCGGCTTTGTCGCCCTTTTGCACGGCAGTGATTACGGACTTGATATGAGTCCGCAATTTCGAGCGAAAACCCATGTTCTGGTGCCGGGCCTTGATTGCCTGTTTGGCGCGCTTGCGGGCTGATTTGATATTTGCCACTACTGGTATTCCAATTGTTCGGGTTTCTGCCGGGACACTGCGTCGGCTGTCCGGGCCCAAAGAGCCGCGTATTATTCGTGCCGGGCCGCCGATTGTCAATGTATCCTGGCGCGGCCTCGCGAATGATTGCCCAGGTCCTGCTAAATGCCTGATTTTTCGGTGCATTTCAGGCTAAAATCGCCCTACAAACGATGCCGGATCCAGCACGAATGTCCGATACCCGCCCGCCCGAAAACGAGCAATACCCGTCCGGTGAAATCGGCCCCATTCGGCGATTGAGCGGGCTCGGGCTGCTGAAGTCCACGTCGGTAGTCAGTGCCATGACCCTGATGTCACGCATTCTCGGACTCGTTCGCGACGTCGTGTTTGCCCGGTATTTCGGCGCCACTATCGTCATGGATGCTTTTATTGTCGCCAACCGCATTCCGAACATGCTGCGTCGCTTTTTTGCCGAAGGCGCATTTTCGCAGGGATTCGTGCCGGTCATGGCGCGCTATCGCGAACGACATTCGAAGGAACAGGCCGGCGAGTTCGTTGACGCGATTGCAGGAACGCTCGGGCTGATACTGTTCGTCGTAACTTCGATCGGCGTTATCGCTGCGCCGTTGCTGGTATTTCTGGTCGCGCCTGGATTCATCGGTGACGACGGTCGTTTCGACATGGCGACAGCCATGTTGCGGTTCACGTTTCCATACCTGTTTTTTGTTTCGCTGACCGCTTTCGCCGGGGGCGTTCTCAATACTTATGGAAAATTCGGGGCTCCGGCATTCACGCCGGTAATCCTGAACGTCGTGCTGATTGCCGCCGCGATATGGCTGGCGCCGATGTTGGAAGAACCCGGCATGGCGCTCGCCTATGGCGTATTCCTCGCCGGCATAGCGCAATTGCTGTTCCAGATTCCGTTTCTGGCCAAGATTCATGCGGTGCCGATTCCCAGATGGCGGCCGCGCCACGAAGGTGTTCGTCGCGTCGGTACGCTGATGGTGCCGTCTATCTTCGGATCGTCTGTCGCGCAAGTGAATGTGCTGGTTGGCGGAATCATTGCTTCGATGCTCGGGGTCGGTAAGGTCAGCTTGCTGTATTACTCCGATCGGCTGATGGAGTTTCCGCTCGGTTTGTTCAGCATCGCAATCGCCACGGTCACGTTGCCGCAACTCTCACGCGAGCATGCGAAGAAGGCGACCGGTGAGTTTGCACTGATCATCGACTGGTCACTCAAACTTACTTTCCTCATCGTCATTCCCGCCGCGATAGGGCTCATCGTGCTCGCCGAGCCACTCGTTGCAACGATTTTTCACGGCGGCGAATTTTCGGACTACGACGTAAGAATGACGGCACTCAGCCTGCAGGCCTTTGCCATTGGCCTGGTCGGATTTTCGCTGGTCAAGATCTTGGCGCCGGCCTATTTCGCACGGGAGGATACCAAGACACCGGTCAAAATCGGTCTGATAGCGTTGGCTGTGAATTTCATTTTGAGCGTGACGCTGGCATTTGGCCTGACCCGCTCCGGCTACGAGGGGACGCATGCGGGGCTGGCGCTCGCAACGTCAGTAGCGGCGATAGTGAACGCCTGGCTGCTTTACCGGGGATTGCGACGCGAGGCCGTGATTGTGCACGGTAAAGGGTGGCAGCCGCTGCTGCTGCGATTTGCCGCGGCCAACATCCTGATGACTTTTTGCCTGCTGGCATTGAATAGGCCGCTGGCGTGGTGGCTGGAGAGCAGCCTGCTCGACCGATCGTCATGGTTGACGCTTGTTATATTGGTTGGCGGTGGCGTTTATTTCGCCGCGCTCTTGCTTCTCGGTCTTCGCCCCGGTGCGCTGCGCCTGAGATCGGAATAAGCTGTCAATATGTACCTGGTGCGCACAGCAGCGAGTTTCCCGTTCGATCTTGTCCGGCAAGGCAGTGTCGCCACCATCGGCGCCTATGACGGCTTGCATCTTGGCCACCAGCAGTTGCTGCAAACGGTGCGAGACCGCGCGAAGAAGCACGGCCTGCCGACCGTTGTCATGAGTTTTGAGCCGATGCCCAGGGAATATTTTGCCACCTCCAGTCCGCCGGCGCGACTGATGCGGTTTCGTGAAAAGTTTGATGCGTTGGACAGTGCCGGTATCGATATTTTTTACTGCCCGCGATTCGGCTCTTCGATGCGGCAGATCGACGCGAATACGTTTATCCGGAGGATCCTGATTCATGCGATGAATGTTCGCGACCTGGTCGTTGGCAACGATTTCCGATTTGCCGCGAATCGCGAGGGCAGTATCGAACACTTGCGACGTGCAGGCCGTGCGCTGGGGTTTGACATTCAGCAGGTACCGAGCGTGATATCCGGGGGCGAGCGCGTCAGCAGTACCGCTATCCGCAACGCGCTGGCGGATGGCGATCTTGCACATGCCGGTCGTCTCCTCGGCAAGCCGTACAGCATGTCCGGCAAGGTCATCAAGGGCGAGCGGGTCGGTCGAAAGCTCGGATTTCCGACCGCCAACGTCAATCTCCGGCGGCGCCAGAGCCCGGTCATGGGTATATTCGCTGCCAGGGTGCACGGCCTGGGGGGGCAAGCACTCGATGCCGTTGCCAGCGTCGGAACGCGGCCTACTTTCGATGGCACAAAACCTATCCTCGAGGTGCACATTTTCGATTTCGACCGGGACATCTACGGCAAGTATATTCACGTAGAATTCGTTGAACGCCTGCGTGATGAACGCAGGTTCAGTAACGCCGAAGCCCTGGTCGAACAGATGCACAGGGACTCACAACAGGCACGTGCGGTGCTCGCTGCCTGACAGAGAATTCGAGAACAGAAAAGGACAATCCATTGACAGCGAGTACATCAGAATCGACCGGCAAACGCGCAACATTCGGCCTTTGGATTATCGTATCGGTCATCGTGGTGGTGCTGGACCAGCTGACCAAGCTGGCGATCATCAAATGGGTTCCGCGCTACGAAAAAATTCCGGTAAACGGATTCATAAACATCACCCACCAGCAGAATTCGGGTGCTGCATTCAGTTTCCTGGCGGATGCGGGCGGCTGGCAACGCTGGGCATTCATCGTGCTGGCTACTGTCGTCAGTGGATTCATTGCCGCGTGGCTGTGGCGACTGCGGGACGAGGGACAATACATACTGTCCGCCGGACTTGCGCTGGTCCTGGGCGGCGCTGTCGGCAACCTTATCGACCGTGTACGCTTAGGA
>JAOUGX010000009.1 GCA_029865385.1 Gammaproteobacteria bacterium | reverse complement strand
CGATCTGGGGCTTTATATCGGCATCACCGGCTGGATTTGCGATGAGCGCCGCGGCGCGGAGCTGTATGAAGCGGCCCGCCTTATTCCGCTCGACCGGCTCATGATAGAAACCGATGCACCGTATCTGCTTCCCAGGACCCTGCAGCAGAAACCGAAAAGCCGTCGCAATGAGCCAATGTACCTGATTGAAGTACTGCGGATTGTTTCGAATGCAATGAAGCTCGATGAGAGCGTGGTCGCAGAGGCCACAACAAAAAACGCCCGGCTATTTTTCGGTTTCTGAACAGACCGGTTGCGCGACTGAGTTCACGGCAACTCGGCGATGCTGGCACTGCGCAGCGCATTTGCCCACAATGAGCGCTGATCCATCACTCATGAATGCAGGGGGCGCATGGCGTATTTCGGCCGCATGATTGTCGGCAGTGTCAGGGACCTGACACCGCTCATTGCGGTGATTCTGATTTTCCAGCTGTTTGTACTCAGGCAGCCGTTGGACAACCTGCTCGCTCTCGTCGAGGGGGCGATTTTCGTGATTATCGGCCTGACGCTGTTCATCTATGGCCTGGAGCTCGCACTTTTTCCGATTGGTGAAGCACTCGCAACGGGACTGGCGCGCCGAGGCAGCGTAGCCTGGTTGCTGGCGTTCGCTTTCCTGTTGGGTTTCGGCACGACCATCGCGGAGCCGGCGCTCATCGCCGTGGCAGGCGAAGCCGCCGCCGCCGCCGCATTGACCGATGCAATCATGGACACCGATGCGGCGCGCGCGAACTATGCCTTAGGCCTTCGTCTGACCGTTGCTTTTTCAGTGGGCACTGCGCTGATATTGGGTGTGGTACGTATTGTGGCCGGATGGCCTTTGGCCCGTATGATCGTCAGCGGCTACGTGCTCGTGATTCTGATCACGTTTCTGGCACCGGCGGAAACGATTGGCATTGCCTACGATTCCGGCGGGGTTACGACCTCGACAATTACGGTACCGCTTGTTACTGCTTTGGGTGTTGGACTTTCTTCGTCGCTGTCGGGACGCAATCCGATGACGGACGGCTTCGGGTTGATCGCATTTGCCTCCCTCACACCAATGATTTTTGTCATGGCATTTGGAATTCTTGTCGCATGGATCTGATCGGTGAAACACTGCTGTTCCTTGCCCGTACCACCGTCGATGTATTGCCGGTTGCCGCATTTCTGTTTCTCTTTCATCGCCTGATTCTGCGGCGAAGGTTCACCAATCCGGGACAGATTGCAATTGGCTTTTGTTTTGTCGTCGCAGGTCTTGGAGTATTCCTCCTCGGCCTCGAAAAAGCCCTGTTTCCCGTCGGGCGACTGATGGCAGCGCAGTTGACTGAGCTCTCTGTAAGTAATTCTGGCCTTGTGCCGGACTGGGCCGACTTCTACCTCGTCTACCTATTCGCCTTTTCGATTGGTTTCGGAACAACCATAGCCGAACCCGCACTCCTGGCCGTCGCGATGAAAGCACGGGAGGTGTCCGGCGGAGCAATACAGGTATCCGCGCTTCGTGTGGTTGTCGCGATTGGCGTCGCGATCGGCGTTTCCCTGGGCTGTTTTCGAATTGTGACAGGGACTCCACTGCACTGGTATATTGCTGCAGCCTATGTCGTAGTCGTAATCCAGGCAAGCTTTGCACCAAGACTCATCGTGCCTCTTGCGTTCGACCTAGGAGGCGTAACGACCTCGACTGTCACGGTTCCCGTAATCGCTGCACTGGGTCTCGGCCTGGCTGAAAACGTTGCCGGGCGAAACCCGCTGATAGACGGTTTTGGGCTAATCGCATTTGCCTGTCTGTTCCCAATCATAACCGTGCTCGCCTATGCCCAGATTGCGGTTATCAGGGAAGCGCGTCTGGCGAAGAATCTGTCAGACTCACAACACATTTCTGCTGTGGAATCGGAGGAATAATATGCATTTCAAACTGTTGATCGCCTTTGTCGAAGACGACAAGACCGATGCGATTATCGATGCAGCCAGGTCAAGCGGTGCCACCGGTTGCACGGTTATCAACCAGGCCCGAGGTGAAGGCATTACGCCAAAATCGAGTTTCTTCGGGCTTACTTTGACCAGCCAGCGGGATGTCATTCTTTTGCTGGTCGAAGAACACCTGAGTCGCGGCATATTGGAGCATATTTGCGAAGTAGGGGAATTCGAAACGAAGCCCGGTACCGGTATCGCAGTTCAGCTTGATGTTGAGGATGCAGTCGGCATAATTCACCAGGCCGAAGAGCTGGCTGACGTCGTGGAGAGCAAGCTATGAAAAATATCGACGAAATTGGCGTAAAAGACGTCATGCGGAGCAATGTTGCGATGGTCGACGGAACGATCAGCGTGATGCAGGCATTGAGAATCATGAAGGAAGTCGGAGGCACCAGCCTGATCGTCAAGAAGCGCTTTCCACATGACGAGTACGGCATGGTGCTTTTTTCTGATATCGCAAAGCAGGTAATTGCCACCAATCGGGCGCCGGAGCGCGTCAACGCTTACGAAATCATGGCCAAACCTGTGATCTCAGTCAGGCCGGATATGAATATTCGTTATTGCGCGCGCCTGTTCGAAAGGTTCGGCATCAGCCATGCGCCGGTCATCGAAAACGATCAGGTGATTGGCATCGTCAGCTATTACCTGCTGGTGCTTGGCATCATCGATCTGGGTTGATCATCCCCTCGCATAGCGACGTATTCGCTCCCAGTGCGGGCGAAATGCCTCGACCTTGACCTTTGCAGAGGTCCGGTCGTTCTCGCCGAATTCGTCCAGCAGGTCGTCCAGCGAACAGACCAGCCCCGGCACTCCTTTTGTAAATTCGGCTTCGTCGAGAAACAGCACTCTGCCTGCCACTGGCACCTCGCGGACAATTTGGCGAACCGCAGCAATGCGATCGTAGAGTGCGGGCTGCGGATTGGCGAATGTAAAGCGCCGGTCTTCGCTGATTACAGTCCAGTCCTGCATCTTGTCGCTGCCGAAAACAGTTCCGATTACGTCTTTGACGTGAATGATCACGATGCCGTTCGCAGTGAGTAACAGGTGATCTATTTGAATCTCGCCCTCGTCGCCGTTCGGAATGACCAAGTTGTCGATACGCTCGAATCCGATCTGCTTGAGCACACTTGCCAGAGTTCGACTCCTCGACGAACGTCTACGATACACGAGCCACAATACCAGCAGCGCCAGCAGCGCAATTGACGGCAGCAGCTGAATTGCGGAAATTTCAAACGGCAGGATATCGCTCATCCTCAAGAGTTACCGTTGCATGAATTGGCTGATTCAAACATTTATCACCAGGTGGCCCGCCGAGGTCAAGCAGCGAACCGATTAGTTAACGCCGCGCTCAGCGACTTCAGGTCAGGGCTGATCGAGCTCACGCTGCTGGGGCGAGACAGGATGCTTGCCAATGGGCCTGGGACCGGTATTTCGGTACCAATCAAAGGTTCGACAATATCATCGAACTTGGCCGGGTGCGCTGTGGCTGCCAGTATCCAGTCATCGTCAGTTCTTTCGCTGTCTGCGAGTTGGTCGTAGGCGTACGTCGCGGTCGCCGTATGCGGACAAACGGCAAATCCGAAACGTCGAAAATCTTTGCGGATCTGCTCGCGAATCGCGTCATCGTCGACGTTGGTTACGGAAACCAATGTCTTGAGAATGTCGGCTTCACCGTGCAGGTTGATGAGTCGTTCCATGTTACTCGGGAATCCGACATCCATTGCCGACGCCAGTGTCCGGACGCTGGCGCGTGGCAACCATTCGGCTCCGCCCAGGTAATCCGCAATCAGTCGGTTTGCATTGCATGCCAAAATGATCCTGCCTACAGGCAATCCTGCTTCGCGAGCGAGGATGCATGCGAGGCCGTTTCCGAGGTTCCCCGTTGGTACGATGAACGACGGTTTCCGGCACGTGTCCCGAAAATGCCGCAGCGAGGCGTCTGCGTAGTAGCAGCATTGCGGCAACAACCGCCCGATATTTATGCTGTTGGCCGAACTGAATCGATGCTGCTGATTGAGCGTGCGATCTGCCATAGCCGCCTTTACCAGGGACTGGCAATCGTCGAACGACCCGTTCACCGACAGCGACAGCACGTTGTCACTCCAGCAGGTCAGTTGCTTTTCCTGTCTTGCCGAGACCCGGCCCTGTGGAAACAACACGACAACACGCATACCAGGCCGCCGGTCGAATGCTGCGGCAACCGCACCACCCGTATCTCCCGAGGTTGCGACAAGTATTGTCAGAGGCCGATCGGTATCACCCTCAAGCCGGCTGAGGCAGGACGCCAGAAATGCGGCGCCGACATCCTTGAACGCTGCTGTTGGACCATGAAACAGCTCCAGCAAACAGGCTCGCCCCGGCGATACCGGCAGCTCCGCAGCCGGTATCGGGAAACTGAAGGTTTCGGCGACAATTTCCGGCAGGTCGGCTTCGAGCTTGCTGCCGTCGAAAAACGGCGAAAGAAATACACGGGCAACGCCCTGAATGGAAGATGCAGCAGCGAAGTCATCCAGTCGGAAGGCCGGCCAGAGTGCCGGCACAAAGAGACCGCCGTCCCCGGCGATACCCTTGACCAGCGCCTCATCGAACGAGGCCGTCCGACCGCCGCGCGTGCTGACGAACTTCATTTGGTGCTTTCCACGCGAGCCCCGGGCGCATTCATCGGGCTGATCCACGACTGGCACTCGTAACCAAAGCGCCGGCAAGCCTGTTCCATTGCCGTGGCGACTTTGGCCGCCTCCTGACTGGCGCAGAGAGCGAAGATGCTCGGCCCGCTCCCGGACAGGGAACAGCCGAGTGCATTGGCCATCATTGCCGCCTCCTTTACGCCCGTGAAACAGGGTACGGACGACGACCGTTGCGGTTCGATCAGAAGGTCTATCAGCGTTCGCCGAATCAGTTCCACGTCGCCGCGCTCGCAGGCGAGTAAAAAACCTCCCAGAAGGCCTTGTTGCTTCAACCATTGATCGATGGAATAACCACGAGCCAGTTTCTTTCGGGAACTGGCAGTATTGATTTGCATTTCCGGATGCAACAGCACGCTGCTGACCCCGGCTACCGGACTCACCGGAATCATCGACGGATAAAGCGATTCGGGGCAGAACACCAGGCCGCCCAGCAGGCTCGGTGCGACATTGTCCGCGTGCTGCGCGGCGCTCGCGAATTTCTCTCCCTCCAGCGCGTAAGGCAGGAGTTGCAGTGTGCTGAGTGGCGAATCGAGCAAAGCATTGACAGCCACAACCGCGGCAACCGCGGAGGCCGCCGAGCTTCCCATTCCGGACTGCAACGGCACACCCTTCAGCACTTTCAGTTCAAGGCCAGTGCCATCACCGCGAGCATCCCACAGGGCCTGCGCCGCAATCGATGCCGTATTCTGCTCGGGGTCCGCAGAAAGGTAGGGATGGATTTCGCCATCGAGGCCGCGAACCTCGGCAATCGACAGGGAGGTTCCTGCGACACGCGTCGCAATCACTCTGTCTCCCACACCGGCTATCGCAAGGCCAAGCATGTCGAATCCGACTGCGACATTGCCGATCGAGGCCGGTGCAAAGGCGGTAGCCGTGTCCACCTTGCCCTTCACAGCGTCCCGTCTCCAATGTACGAAGCGAGCCGCAACAGGTCGGCGAAGACGCCGCCGGCCGTGACCTCCGGCCCCGCACCCGGACCCTGGATAATCAACGGGTTCTGCGAATACCGATCGGTGACAAACTGTACGATATTGTCCGTCAGCGCAATGTTGCCGAAGGCGTGGTTTGCATCCAGTTTCTCCAGCCCTACGGACGCATTGCCCGACGTGTCCAGTCGTGCAACGTATCGCAGGACTTTTCCTTCCGCCTGACATTTCCTGTACATCTCGAGCATGTGTTTGTCGTACTCCGACAGGCGAGACATGAACTCGTCGGTCGGCAGGTCCCGAAGGCTTTCTGCTACCAGGTTCTCAACGGGAAATTCGCCGAGTTCGATTGCGTTTCCCAGTTCCCGGGCAACGATTGTCAGTTTTCGAGCGACGTCCATGCCCGAAAGGTCGTCACGAGGATCCGGTTCCGTATAACCGTTTTCCCGGGCAATTCGCACGATTTCCGAAAACGGCCTCGTGCCATCGTATACGTTGAAAAGGTATGCCAGGGTGCCGGAAAAAATTCCAGCAACGGAGTGAATACGATCGCCGGTGTGCAGCAGGTCGCGCATCGTGTTGATTATCGGCAGGGCCGCGCCCACCGTCGTTTCGTAAAAGTAGTGAGAATTGCCTTTCCGGGATGCCGCTCGAAGAGTCTCGTAGTATCCGTGATTACCGCTGAATGCCTTCTTGTTGGGCGTAACAATATTGATGCCGCGCTGCAGCCAGCCGGCATATCGTTCCGCGACCTCGGTGCTTGCCGAACAATCGATGATGACGGCATGTGGCAAATGGTCGGCGTGTACGTGCCGCTCAAAGGCTTCGAAATCCATTTCCGTGCCGGCGGATGCGATTACATCGCGCCAATGCCTGAGATCTATGCTGCGGTCGTCGAGGTGCATCGTGCGCGATCGCGCTATCGCCCGCACTCGCAGATCCAGGCTGAAGTCCCGAATAAGTCGTTCCTGCTGGCTGTTGATCTGATCCAGCAGTGTGCCGCCGACCGAACCCGGACCGATGATTCCAATCGACAGGGTCTTCGAGGATAGGTAAAAACCGGAATGCACTGCACGGAGCGCACGGGTTACGTCGTTGCTGTCGACGACTGCAGAAATGTTGCGCTCTGAAGAACCTTGGGCGATCGCCCTGATATTGATGCCAGCCCGGCCCAAAGTGCTGAAAAATTTTGCAGCGATACCGGGTGTACCGGCCATACCATCACCAACGACCGCAACGATACTTTGTGCGCCGGCAACATCGATGCTCTGTATCTGGCCATCGGCCAAATCATCCGCAAAGGTTTCCGAAATGACGTTTCTTGCGCGTTCGGCGAGAACGTCGGGAACGGCAATACAGATGGAGTGCTCGGAACTGGCCTGCGATATCAGCGTTACCGATACTGCAGCGTTGCTCAGGGATGCAAAGAGCCTGTCCGCCGTTCCCGGAACGCCGATCATTCCTGCTCCTTCGAGATTGATCAGTGCCATGCTGCTGACGGCGGTGATTCCCTTGATTTGTTGCGCCGGATCGGATTCCGCCTGGATTCGACTTCCGGGATGCGCAGGCTTGAAGGTATTGCGGATGACGATGGGGATGTTTTTCCTTACGGCCGGCCCCATTGTCTGCGGGTGAATGACCTTGGCGCCGAAATAAGCGAGTTCCATGGCCTCGTTGTACGAAAGCGATTCAATAATCCGAGCTTCCGGAACGCGCCTTGGATCGGCACTCATGACGCCGTCCACGTCGGTCCAGATGGTCAGTTCCGTCGCGTCGGTCAACGCGGCAAAAATTGCGGCCGAAAAATCGCTGCCGTTTCGCCCCAGAGTGGTTTGCACTCCATGCTCGTCGCTTGCAATAAAGCCGGTCATCACAACCAGGGGGGTCGGCTTGGCCGGCAGTGCGGCCGTCCAGTTTCGTTGCGACCGTTCCCATAAGACGGACGGACCGAGTTCGCTCTGCCGTACCGAAATCACCCGGCGCGCATCAATCCAGTCCCCAGCCCTCTCCGACCCAAGTTCCTTTGCGAGAAAAACGGCCAGCAGCCTCGCAGACCAGATCTCACCGTAGCCAGCGACGATATCGCGACTTCGCTGCGGAGCGGATTTTGCCTTCGCAATCGACGTGAGCGCCTCCTGGATGTTGTTCGCATCCGTGCTCCAGTCATCGAGAACCTGAACCAGATCCTCGCCGCCAAGCAACTGCCTTGCCGTATCCGAGTACCGGTCTGCGATTTCGCGAAGTTCATCGATGTACGCACGGTCGTCACGTTCGGCGATCGCGGCAAGTCGCAACAGTTTGTCCGTCATTCCGCCCATTGCGGAGACCACTACGCCCAGGCGTTGGTCCGAACGCGCCGCCAGCAAATCGGCAACCGCACGAAAACAAGCCGCATTCGCGAGGCTGCTGCCGCCAAACTTGTGGATTTTCCAACGATTTTCGGACACAGATGCGTCTCAGTCGCAAACAAAGCCGCCAATGATAGCGACAGACGCTCTGAGCGTCGCCAGTTTTATTTGAAATCGATCAGGCAGGTGCGGGAGAAATGGTGGGGCGTGTAGGATTTGAACCTACGACCAGTCGGTTAAAAGCCGAATGCTCTACCACTGAGCTAACGCCCCGATTTGTTCCTGTCAGCCGGCGGGCAGCCGGCCGGGATGATACCGGACCGAGCATAAATGACAAGCCGGGAAGCGGGATTAGTGACCTTCTTCAGACATCCGGGTCAGACGTTGCTCCGCAAGTCGGGCCGCGGTCGTATCGGCAAATTCAGCCTGAACCCGACCGAGCGCTGCCCTGGCATCGTTCCATCGCTTGAGTTCATAGCTGCAAAATCCCATCTTCAACAGAGCGTCCGGAACTTTGCGCGATCTCGGGTAATTATTGACCACAGTCGTAAATTGCTTGAGGGCCTCGTCGAAGCGATTCGTGACGTAATAGGCTTCAGCCAGCCAGTATTGCGCGTTGTCCGCCATTTGGCTGTCCGGAAAAGTCGTAAGAAACTGCTTGAACGCCTTTTCGGCCGCATCGTAACGCTGCTCTTTGATGAGTTCGAGCGCAGCCTGGTAGTTATCGCGATCGGAGCCTCCAGGCACTGGCAACTGGCCTGACGACGGTGTCCCTGCCTGCCCGGCCGCAACCTTCACGCTTTCTTCGAGCGCCAGCAGCCGCTCGTCGAGATCGACGTACAGATCACGCTGGCGGCTCGCGGTGGTCGCGCTCTCGTGCTCGAGCGATTCGACGCGGCCCTGTAATTCGGCGCCCTGCCTTTGCAATTCGTCCGATTGCACCGTGAGCTCCACGAGGCTGCCGTTTGCCAGAATTCGCTCGACCGCCGCCAGCCGGCGATCCAGTTCATCCAGCTGAATCAGAACCGGATCCTCCGACGGCGGTGTGAGCGCACAGGCGCTGAGCGCAACGGCAGGCAGCATGGCGAACCATTGCAAGCGGCAATTCTTCACCTAAGAGGTCCTTATTGCGTGTACTTGATTTCGACGCGACGGTTCAGCGTGTAGGATTCTTCATCGCTACCGAATGCCGCTGGCCGCTCTTCACCAAAACTGACGGTCGATATCTGGTTAGCCGACGCTCCCTGAATAAGCAGCATCCTGCGCACGGTTTGCGACCGCCGCTCACCCAGGCCGATGTTGTATTCGCGCGATCCTCTCTCGTCCGCATGTCCTTCGAGCCGCGCGTTCACGCGCGGATTATTGGCCAGGTGGGTTGCGTGACGTGCGAGCAGGTCCGTGTATTCCGGTCGCAGTTCGGACTCGTCGAAATCGAAATAGATGACCATCGCCATCTCATCATCCGTCGCCATCTCGTCGCCGAACGACTCTCCTGCTCCCATGCCATCGGAACCGTATCCGCCGGTACTCGCGTCATTCCCGCCGACCATGCTGCCATCGCTGGTCGTATCCGGATCCGGGATGGTGTTTTTCGAACAAGCTGCCAGGCCAAGCGCCAGAAACGCGGCCAGGACCCAATTAGAAATCTTCATGTCTGTAAACCTTTTCAAATGCCCAAGTGAATAGGAAACGATCGTAATTCCAATATCTTAAACTATTTAATTGAAATACTACTTTAAATCTGCACCGCCTTAATAACGGGGAAACGGCGACCAGACCGGCTCACGAACATCGGATTGCCCCGAGGCAAGCCGACTGCGCACCAACCCGTCGGCCGAAACGGTTTCAAGGACCCCGTTGCGACCCTGACGGGTTGCGTATATTAGTGAATCGCTGTTCGGTGCGAAACTGGGCGATTCATCCTGATTGCCGGTCGAGACGATCAGCAATTCTTTTCTCGCCATGTCCAGCACCCCGATCCGGTAGTTCCCCCTGTCCAGATGCACCAGCGCCAGCTTGCTGCCATCGGGTGAAAGTCGCGGACGCGCATTATAGCTGCCTTCGAAGGTTATCCGCTCGGGATCTCCCCCATTTATGCCGATACGGTAGATCTGCGGGCCTCCACTGCGGTCTGACGTAAAGTAGATCTGGCGTCCATCGGGCGACCAACTGCCCTCGGTGTCGATCGACCGGTTGGTCGTGAGGCGTGTCAGTTCCCTCGTGCTCAGGTCCAGAATGTGAATATCCAGGTTGCCGTCGACACCGCCAAGCGTCAACACCAGCTTCCTGCCATCCGGTGAAAACGCAGGGGATCCATTGATTCCGGGGAGACTGGAGACTTTAACCCGGTTTCCGGTGCGCAGCGTCTGCACGAATATACTCGACTGATTCCCCTCGAAAGACACGTAGGCCAGCCTGCGACTGTCTGGCGACCATGCCGGTGACATGATCGGATCTCTCGATTCCATGATCGTATTTTCGTTTTCACCGTCAGCATCCGACACGACCAGCGTATAAGTCTTGTCGCGGTCCTGGCCCTTTGACGTTACATAGGCAACCTGCGTGCCGAATACTCCGGGAATACCGGTGAGCTTTTCGTAGATCATGTCTGCCGCACGATGCGCGGCAATGCGCATGGTGCCGCGACTGGCCGGCATCCGGTAACCAACCAGCTGCTGGCGCTTGAAGACGTCAAACAGCTGAAATTGCAGGCTGTAGGCGTTGTCTCCGGTTTGCGTCAGCTTGCCGACCACCACCGCCTCGACGCCCAGTATCGCCCAGTCGTCGAAATCCACTTCCACGCCGGTCGTGGGCTTCTGCAGCATGTCCTTTTCGTCAATCGCGTCAAAGCGTCCGCTGCGCTCGAGATCTGCTGCAATGACACGGGCTACGTCCAGCGGCGCGCCGGCGTCACTCCCTTCCCAGCCAAACGGAACGATGGCGACAGGCGTACGCTGGCCAACGCCCTTGGTGATCTCGATGACGAGTTCGGCCCTTGCGGCGAGACCGCTCAGGGAAAGGATCAGGATTGCAATCAATCGTGGTGCAAATGGCATAAATGATTTCCGCATGAGGCGCTGGTCCTCTCTATTGTTCCGTTTTCAGTATTAACCGCAAGTTTCTGTCAAAAACACTTTGATCCGGTGGCAATGGCAACGGTGATGCCTTGTACACGGCCGACTCGACCGAACGCCGCAACGCCTCGTCTCCGTCGCATTTCAGAATTGTCAATCCGACCACCTCGCCTCCGGGAACCTGACGCACTATCACCTCGCATTCGCTGCCGAATCGTGCGCTGGCAGGCGGCGACCAGTTGCGATAGATTTGATTGCGAATGGACAGGATATAGCGTTCCTGCAGGCCTGCATTCATCGCCGCCAGACGCTCTTCCTCCGCCTTGATCTCGGCATTGCGACGGTCCTGCAACGCCGCCAGTTCGGCCTCTTTGCGCAAGCGCTCGTTTTCTTTCTGCTGCCGTTCGATATCTTCCTGGCGCTTCCGTTCCGCTTCTTTCTCCCGCCGCTCCCGCTCGGCTTCTTCGCGCTTCTTGCGCTCGGCTTCCGCCTGCTCCTTGCGCTTCTCCTCCGCCGCTTTCTCCTGACGAATTCTTTCCTGCTCGACGCGCAGGTCTTCGAGACGCTTCTGTTCCTCCGCCGCGCGGCGCACCTCCTCTTCAGGATCCGGTAGTGGTTTCAGCGGTTCAGGTTCAGGTTCAGGATCTACGACTTTCGGCGGTGTAATTTCCGGCGCCTGGGCCAATTGTTCCTCGGTAACCAGTGTGGCGCTTATCGCCAGCGGGATGATCGGATGCGCGGGCCGCGTGAAGTCGACGACGAACACGGTTGCCGCGAGCACTGCAAGGTGCAACACGGCTGCCAGAAAAGTCGGGATGATGTTGTAAGTGTCGCGAAGCATCGCGGTTTTTCCTTACTCGGGCACCGGATAGGTGTCGAGAGGATCCGTGACGAATCCGACGCTGTCGGCGCCGCCTTGCTGCAAAAGCACCATGGCGCCGACAACGTTGCCATACGGTACCGCCCGATCGGCTTTAACCAGGACTGGTGTCTCCGGCCGATTTCTCAGGACCGAGGCCGTCCGGGCGACAATTTCCTTGCTGCCGACCGGCTTCTCTTCGTCACCCTCATTGCCGCCGCGATTGAGATAGAGGTTGCCCGCTGCGTCTACACTCAGTACCAGCGGCAGATGATCGGGTTCGGCTACGATCGGTTCCGCGCCTGATTTCGGCAGGTCCACTTTGACTCCCTGTGTCAGCAGTGGCGCGGTCACCATGAATATGATCAGCAAAACCAGCATCACGTCGATGTATGGCACGACGTTGATTTCCGCCATCAATTTCCGCTTTTGCAGTGGCGACGGCATGTCAGGCGCTCCTCTTCTTGGCGCGCGCATGGCGTTGCAGGATGCTCAGGAATTCTTCCGTGAAACCGTCGTACCGAATCTCGAGTCGCGCCACCTTGTCCGCGTAACGGTTGAAGGCAACCACGGCCGGAATGGCCGCAACGAGACCCATCGCCGTCGCGATCAGAGCTTCGGCGATACCCGGCGCCACCTGCGCAAGTGTTGCTGTTTGAGCATTACCGAGACCCATGAACGAATTCATGATGCCGATGACGGTGCCGAACAATCCGATATACGGGCTGGTCGAGCCTATGGTCGCCAGCGTCGCAAGACTTTGCTCGAGCCGGTCGACCTCGCGCATCTGAGCAATGTGCATGGCACGGCGGCTTTCCTCGAGCAACTTGTCCGGCTGGATGTCGTCCTGTTGCGAGCCGCGGTTGAACTCGCGAAATCCGGCCTCGAAAATGCTGGCCATGCCGACACTTCCGTCTTTTTGCCGCGTCGCGTTGCGGTAAAGCGTATTGAGGTCGCCGCCGGACCAGAAATTCGCCTCGAATTCGTCCGATGCTGTCTTGGTCCGCCGGATCAACCTGCGCTTCGTGAAGATGATGCTCCAGGAGACGAACGAAGCGCTCAGCAGCGTCACCAATACGAACTGCACAATAAGGCTGGCGCCCATAATCAGGCTGATAATCGACATGTCGGTTGTCATATTCAGAAATCCTTGAAAAGAGACTCAGGCAGACGGGCGGGTTTAAGCGTGTCCGCGTTGAGATATGCGGCGCGTATGGTGCCACGACACAACAACTCACCGTCAGTATTGTTGCGAAAAATGTCTTGCCCTACTTGAAAACTCGCCCCGGACAGTTCGAGAAGCTCCGCCGTAACGGCCAGCTGGTCGTTGAACCTGGCCGGAGATACGAACTGCGCCTCGGTATCGACCACGACAAAGATGCGTCGTTCCCTGTACATCAGCACGTCCTGTTCGATCCCCAACGAGCGAATCCACTCCGTTCGCGCTCGTTCCATGAAGCGAAAGTAGTTTGCGTAGTAGACGACGCCCTGGGCATCGCTGTCTTCGTAGTAGACCCGGATGGGCCAGACGAAGGTCTTGCCATTGCTTTTGCCGTTCATGGCCGGGCACTCATGACTTGTCGAAAAGTGGCAATTCCGGAATGCTCTCCCTGGCAGGCGGAGCCAGCCCGAAAAGCAGATAGGCGTTTCGCGTGGCAACGCGGCCGCGTGCAGTGCGCATCATGAATCCCTGCTGTATCAGGTAGGGTTCGAGCACGTCTTCGATCGTGCCACGTTCTTCGCTGACAGCGGCGGCAAGGCTCTCGATTCCAACCGGCCCGCCGTCAAACTTGTCGATGATGGTTAGCAGCAAGCGTCGATCCATGGCATCGAATCCGTTCGGGTCGACCTCGAGCATGTCCATGGCACTCACTGCGACCGCTTCGGTGACTGCGCCGTCGGCCTGCACTTCGGCAAAGTCCCGGACCCGCCGCAGCAGCCGGTTGACAATGCGTGGCGTGCCTCTTGCCCGTGCCGCAATCTGCGTTGCGCCTGCCGCTTCGAGCGGCAGGTTTAAAATGCCTGCCGATCGATGCGCGATCGCCTCGAGCTCATCGACAGAGTAAAACTCGAGCCGCTGCACGATGCCGAACCGGTCGCGTAACGGCGAGGTCAGCAAGCCGGCCCGAGTGGTCGCGCCGACCAGCGTAAATGGAGGCAAATCCAGCTTGATCGACCTTGCTGCCGGCCCTTCACCGATCATGATATCCAATTGAAAGTCTTCCATTGCCGGGTAGAGAACTTCCTCGACGACCGGGCTCAGGCGATGAATTTCGTCGACGAACAGCACATCGTTCGGCTCGAGGTTCGTCAGGATTGCGGCCAGATCGCCGGGACGTTCCAGCACCGGGCCGGCCGTCTGCCGCAGGTTGACTTGCATCTCGTTCGCGATGATATGCGCCAGCGTAGTCTTGCCAAGGCCGGGCGGGCCGAAAATCAGCACGTGATCCAGCGCTTCCTTTCTGTTACGCGCCGCGGTGATGAAAATTCGCATCTGCTCCTTGACTGTCGGTTGCCCAACGTAGTCAACGAGCGATTTGGGACGAATGGCACGGTCGAAGGCACCGTCTTCGTCGCGGGAAGCCGAAGTCGAAATTCTGTCGTGTTCTATGCCAGCCATGAATCAGTTAACCGCTTGTTTCAGCGCAAGCCGAATTATGTCGGCCGACGATTTTCCGTCAGTATCGAGTTGTGACAACAGGCGCTTCACTTCCGGCGGTTTGTAGCCGAGTGCGATCAAAGCGTCGACGGCTTCGCTGCGTGGATCATCCGCAGTGGACGCCGGCCTGCTGCTGCCAATCGCAGTCCCCTTCTCGATCCGATCACGCATTTCAATGATCAATCGTTCAGCTGTTTTCCGCCCGACACCGGGAATCTTGATCAGCATGGCCGTATCCTCATGCCTGACGCAACGCTCGAAATCGCCAACCGACATGGCAGTGAGTACAGAAAGCGCCATCTTGGCGCCAACTCCGCTGACCTTCAGCAAGGTGCGAAACAGCGTTTTCTCTTCCTCGCTGGCAAAACCGTAAAGCGTTTGGGCATCCTCGCGCACCTGAAGATGGGTGTACAGGAATACTTCCTTGCCGATAAGGGGCAATTCGAGAAATGTCGACATGGGCGTTTCTACCTGGTAGCCGACGCCATGACACTCGATAATGATTTGCGGAGCGCGTTTTGCCGTCAGGACGCCACGTAGTGAGCCGATCATCGGCGCCTCGCGAGCAGTTGCCGGTCGCTCAGTCGATTTTTCATACGACGCTGATGCCCGTAGCAAATTGCCGCTGCAAGCGCATCGGCTGCGTCGGGGCTGGGTTCGCCTCCGAGCGACAGCAGGGATTTCACCATGTGCTGAATCTGTTCCTTGGTGGCCGCGCCGCTTCCGACTATGGCCTGCTTGATTTCACGCGGGGAATACTCGACGACCGTGACATCAAAAGAAAAAGTCGCACATATCGCGGCCGATCGGGCATGTCCCAGTTTCAACGCACTTCCGGCACTGCGATTAACGAAAACGCTTTCGATTGCGACTACACTCGGTCTGTATTCGGCGACAATTTCCGATACGGATCGAAAAATGATCTTGAGCCGATCAGCAAACTCGCCGTTCGCGCAATTGATCCCGCCACTCGCAATGTAAGTCGCCTTATCGCCGTTGAAATCGAGCACGCCAAAGCCGGTCAGCCTCGATCCGGGATCGATACCAAGCACTCGCAACGGCTCACTCAAGTGTCACCTCAAAGCTGCGCGAGTATTTCATCGGCAATATCGGCGTTGCTGTATACATTCTGCACGTCGTCCAGGTCTTCGAGCATTTCCAGCATTTTTACCATCGAATTCGCCGTGTCCAAGTCGAGTTCGGCGGAGGTGCTCGCGCGCATCGTTAATTCCGCACTTTCCGCTTTGAGTCCGGCTGCCTGCATGGCATCCCGCACGGATTCGAAATCTGCAGGGTCGGTCAGCACCTCAATGGAACCGTCCCTGTCTACCACAACGTCTTCGGCACCCGCCTCGATCGCCGCCTCCATGATCCTGTCTTCATTACTACCCGGGGGATAGAAAAGGAATCCGACATGATTGAACAGGTAACTGACTGAACCATCAGCACCGAGATTGCCGCCGAATTTCGAGAATGCATGGCGCACATCGGCTACGGTGCGGTTGCGATTGTCTGTCATCGCATCAACGATAACTGCCGTGCCGCCGGGACCATATCCTTCATAGCGGATCTCCTGATAGTCGCTGCCCTCGAGTTCGCCAGCGCCGCGTTTGATCGCGCGATCGATGTTATCTTTTGGCAGGCTCTGCGCCTTGCCTTTATCGACTGCGAGACGTAGCCGGGGATTGGATGCGATATCACTGCCGCCCATTCTTGCCGCGACCGTTATCTCCTTGATCAGTTTGGTGAAAACCTTGCCGCGCTTTTTGTCCTGGGCGCCCTTGCGGTGCTGGATGTTCGCCCACTTGCTGTGACCTGCCATGATGACCGTTGTGTAATGTGTTGCCCAAAATCAGGGCGTATGATACCGGCTAAATCGACTCGGCACACCATACAAAAAGCGCAAAATGGTCACTTCTGCACGCGAAAATCCGGAAAAGAGCAGCGAACGGGGCGGTATCGTCGCGCATGCCCGGGAATTTCTCTCGACCCTTCCGGATCATCCCCGGCTCGCAGCTGCCCGGGCCGAAGGCGCTGCTATCGCGTCGATCAGCGAATCACTCGGACTGGCGCCGGAGCTTGTGGCCTCAGCGGAGATCTATCCTCTGGTGCGTGACGGCATCTTGGAGCGGACGGACCTCGAACCAAGTCCGGTTGCTGAGCTTGCAGACACGATCGACGGTCTTGTACAACTCGGGCGTTTCTCGCTGCCACCCGACTGGCGTCCTGGCGAGGCTCTGGCCACGCAGCAGTCGGAAGCGCTCCGCAAGATGCTACTCGCGGTCGTCTCCGACGCACGCCTTGTTCTGATACGAATCGCCGAACAGTTGCACCGCCTTCGCGAGGCAAAGGCCGCAACGCCGGAGATGCAACGGGCCATGGCGATCGAAACGCGCGAGATTTACGCAGCACTGGCCAATCGACTCGGAGTCTGGCAGCTGAAATGGGAACTGGAGGACCTTTCGCTGCGTTATCTCGAACCTGAGACTTACAAACGAATTGCACAGGCGCTGAAGCAAAAACGTAATGAACGAGAAGACTTCATCGGAGAAGTAACCGGCAGGCTACGTGCAGAACTTGCGGAAAACGGAATAGTCGCGGACATCACCGGTCGACCGAAGCATATTTTCAGCATATGGCGAAAGATGCAACGCAAGGGAATCGGACTGGATCGCATCTTTGATATTCGTGCTGTCAGAGTCCTGGTGGGTAACGTCAAGGATTGCTACACGGCTCTGGGAATCGTGCATAACCTCTGGTCGTATCTGCCCGGGGAATTCGACGATTACATTGCTCATCCCAAGGACAACAACTACCAGTCACTGCATACCGCAGTCATCGGCCCTAACGGTCAGACGGTTGAAGTGCAGATTCGTACTCACCAAATGCATCAACACGCAGAACTCGGTGTTGCCGCGCACTGGAAGTACAAGGAAGGCGTTGCAGCTCAGGCGGCTTTCGATCAAAAAATCCAGTTCCTCAGACAATTGCTCGAACCAACCGACAAGGACGACGATCTACTCGATCGAATGCGCGATGACCTGTTCGAAGACCGGGTTTATGCGGTCAGTCCCAAAGGCGATGTAGTCGAGATGCCTGCCAATTCGACGCCGCTTGATTTCGCTTACCATGTTCACACCGAGGTTGGCCATCGATGTCGAGGTGCCAAGGTGAACGGGCGCATCGTGCAGCTGACCTACAAGGTTAAGAACGGCGACAAGATTGAGATTATTACCGGCAGCAAGCCTTTGCCGAGTCGCGACTGGCTGAGTCCGCAACTGGGTTACCTGGCGTCGGCCCGGAGTCGTGCCAAGGTTCGCAACTGGTTTCGATTGCTGGACAAGGATCAGCACCGTAAGCAAGGCCGCGAAATCCTCGACCGCGAACTCGATCGATTGAACCTGAAAGACCTCGGCGTGGATACCATTGCCCGGCAGATGAAACTGCCGGACAGCGAGGCGCTTTATGTCGCGTTGGGATCCGGTGACCTCACTCCCGCCGCGATTGCCACGTCCGCCCAGCAGCTTCGCGGAAACGCACCTGAAGCATTTTCGCAAACACGCCGCCATAAACCCACACATGGCACAGCGTCGCAGCAAATTGCGGTCAGCGGTGTTGGCGACCTGATGTGCAATTTCGCGCGCTGCTGCCGTCCGGTACCGCCGGAGAACATTGTTGGATACATTACGCTGGGCCGCGGGGTCAGCATTCATAGGCAAGACTGCGGCAACTACATGGGATTGCACGCGCGACATCCCGAACGGGTAATCGAGGTCGACTGGGGCGAATCGTCCAATGCCAGCTATCCGGCTGAACTACAACTGTTCGCATACGACCGGCAGGGACTGCTACGCGACATCAGTACCGTACTGTCTGACGAGAAAATCAGCATCGATGGTGTCCAGACCCGCTCCGACAAGCAGAAACTTCAGGCAGTTATGGAGCTTTCGATATCGGTTCCGGGTCTGGCCGCATTAAGTCGCGTGATAAATCGTCTCGAACAGCTGCCTAACGTTACGGCGGTAAAACGCAAGAACTGACGGCAGCCAGCTCGAATCTCAGCGGTTCGGGAAATTCAACGCTTTCTTGTCCACTGCCAGCGCCGCCTCGTGGACAGCTTCGGCCAAACTGGGGTGCGCATGGATTGTTCGCTGCAAGTCCTCCGTGCTGGCCGAGAACTCCATCGCAAGGACTGCTTCCGAAATCAGTTCTCCCGCCATCGGACCGAGAATGTGCACGCCGAGAATCTCGTCGTCGTCCTTCGCGGCAACGATCTTTACCATGCCTGCGGTCTGCTCCATAGCTTTGGCCCGTCCGCTCGCAGCGAAAGGAAAAGAGCCGGTCTTGTAAGCACGGCCACTGGCTTTGACCTCCTCTTCGGTCTTTCCGACCCAGGCGATCTCCGGGGCCGTGTAAATGACGGAAGGAATGACGTTGTAATTCAACTCCGCGATTTCACCGGCTATCAGATCGGCTGCCATCACGCCCTCTTCCGACCCTTTGTGCGCCAGCATCGGGCCACGAACACAATCCCCCACTGCAAACACACCCTTTGCGCTGGTCCGGCATTCGTGATCGACTTCGATGAAGCCGCGGGAGTCGAGCTTCACGCCCGCATCGTCCGCCAGCAGCTCCCCGGTAAACGGTCGTCGACCGACGGCAACCACCAGCTTGTCGACTTCCAGCGATTGCTTGCCAGACTTGTCCTCGTAATCCACCAGTACCGACTTACCCTTCACTTTCGCTGCTGTCATCTTTGCGCCGAGGCGAACATCGAGCCCCTGTTTCTTGAACTGCTTCGCTGCTTCTTTGGCGATTTCCCGGTCCGCCATAAAAAGAAAATCGTCCATGGCTTCGAGCACAACGACTTCCGCGCCAAGCCGATTCCAGACACTGCCAAGTTCCAGCCCGATGACCCCCGCTCCGATAACCCCAAGTCGTTTTGGTACCGCGTCAAAGTCGAGCGCATCCCAGGAGTCGACGATTCGTTTCCCGTCGAATTTCGCCACCGACAATTCAACCGGTACCGATCCCGACGCCAATACGACGTAGCGCGCTTCTATAGTTTCCGGCTTGGCACCCTTTGCGGTGAACTCGACTTTTTTATCCGCAAGCAGGCGACCGTGACCCACCAGTCCCTCGACCTTGCTCGCCTTGAACAGGCCGGCAATTCCCCCTGTCAGCTGTCTTACGATGCCATCCTTGCGACTCTGCATAGCCGCGATGTCCATCGTCACGCCCTTGTGCTGAATGCCGTGCTTGCTGAACTCATGCTCCGCGCGATGGAACAACTCGGACGATTCGAGCAAGGCTTTGGACGGGATGCAGCCGGCATTAAGGCATGTTCCGCCAAATGCGTTACTGCCGTCCCGATTAACCCACTCATCTATGCATGCCACGGTCATACCGTGCTGGCTGGCGCGAATGGCGGCTATGTAGCCGGCAGGTCCTGCGCCAATGACGACGACATCAAACTTTCTACTCATTGATTAATCTGCTTATACGTGGAGGAGCAATCGGCCGGGATCCTCCAGCGACTGCTTGATGCTGACCAGGAACTGTACCGCTTCCTTGCCATCGATTATTCGGTGATCGTAGGTTAACGCGACGTACATCATCGGCCTGACCACAACTTGTCCATCGACCGCCATTGGCCGCTCCTGGATCGCGTGCATACCGAGAATGCCGCTTTGGGGCGGATTCAGGATCGGCGTCGACATCATCGAGCCGAATATTCCGCCGTTTGTAATCGTAAACGTACCGCCCGTCAGGTCTTCCATACTCATCGTGCCGTCTTTGGCTTTCTTTCCCAGCGCAGCAAGGCTGGCTTCGATTTCGGCAAAACTCATCTCGTCGACATTACGCAATACCGGGACCATCAGACCACGTTCCGACGATACAGCAATGCCAATATCAAAATAGTTGTGATAAATAATCTCGTTGCCTTCAACGGATGCATTGACGACCGGATATTTTTTCAGCGCTTCCACTACGGCCTTGGCAAAAAACGACATATATCCGAGTCGAACGCCGTGCTCTTTCTCGAATGACTCTTTGTATCTGGTTCGCAGTGAGATCACCTTGGTCAGGTCGATCTCATTGAAAGTCGTCAACATGGCAGCTGCATGTTGTGCCTGGACCATGCGTTCGGCGATTTTCGCGCGAAGCCTGGTCATTGGTACGCGCTCCTCGGTGCGCGCGCCGCCCGTCGATGCAGAAGCGGTAGCCATCTCCGGGCCAGGATCTGCCGGCGCTACATTTTCGTCGCTGTGGCCCTTCAAATAGGCCATAACGTCGGATTTCGTGATTCGGCCGTCTTTTCCGCTGCCGGCAACAATCGTTGCGTCGAGATCGTGTTCGTCAAGAAGGCGGCGAACTGCGGGGCTCAGCTTGTGAGCACTGCCTCCGGTCTCGGCCGGCTTTTCCTTCGTTTTCTGCTCATCGTCATCGTCTGCGGGCTCCGCTTCTTCCTTGCTGGCAACGTCTTCCTTGGTGGAATCGACTTTTTCATCCGCTGCGGGCGACGCTCCCTCGTCCAGAACAGCCAGAACGTCGCCGGCAGTCACCGTCTTTCCATCCTCGATCAATATCTTTTGCAACACACCGTCTGCCGGCGCAGGAACTTCGAGGACAACCTTGTCGGTCTCGAGGTCAACCAGGTTCTCGTCCCGTTTCACTGCATCACCCGGCTTCTTATGCCATGCGACCAGCGTCGCATCGCTGACCGATTCCGGTAATGCCGGAACTTTGATTTCAATACTCATTTTTTCTTGCTGTCCTTTCCTCTCGGTTTGGCTGAGCGCGTTGCCTTTGTCTGCACGTCCAACGCGGCCTCGACCAGCGCCTGCTGCTGCTGGGTGTGTAATTTGAATACGCCTGACGCGGGTGCAGCGGCGCCTGTTCGACCCGCATAATAAAGTTGCTGCTTGTCTTGCAGCGGTTCCTGAAGTCTGTGTCGGATCTGATACCAGGCACCTTGATTCTGCGGTTCCTCCTGGCACCAGACAATATCGTCCGCATTCGGATACATCGCGATCGCCGCGGCATATTCATCAATCGGAAACGGGTACAGTTGCTCGATGCGGACCAGCGCGACATTGGTCAGACTGTGCAATTCGCGCGCCTCCTGAAGGTCGTAGTACACTTTGCCGCTGCAGAAAACCAGGCGCTTGATCCCCTTTGCGGGTATTTCCGCGTCATCGCGTATGACAAGCTGAAACGAGCCGTTCGACAATTCCGCGAGCGCAGACACGGACATCTTATGCCGCAACAGGCTCTTAGGCGTCATTACGATCAGCGGCTTGCGGTACTTGCGGAGCATCTGCCGGCGAATCATGTGAAACATCTGTGCGGGCGTCGACGGAATACAGACCTGGATATTGTGTTCGGCACACAGTTGCAGGAATCGTTCGAGACGGGCCGAACTGTGCTCGGGACCCTGGCCTTCGTAGCCATGCGGCAGAAACAGGGTCAGACCGCACAGGCGACCCCACTTGGCTTCGCCGGAGCTGATGAACTGATCGATGACAACCTGCGCGCCGTTCGCGAAATCTCCGAACTGAGCCTCCCATACCACCAGCGTGTTGGGCTCAGTGGTCGCGTAGCCGTATTCGAACCCGAGAACGGCCTCCTCCGATAACAGGGAATCGATCACGCGAAACGAACCGGGCCTGTCAGAAATCGTCTGCAGCGGGATGTATTCCTGTCGATTATTCTGGTCGTGCAGAACCGCGTGTCGGTGAAAAAAGGTACCGCGCCCACTGTCCTGACCGGTAATACGGCAATCGAAGCCCTGATCGATGAGACCGGCATAGGCCATCGATTCGGCAAATCCCCAGTCCATGTCTATCTCGCCGGCGGCCATACGCTTGCGTTCGCTGATAATCCTCTGCACCCGGCCATGCAGCGTCATGCCGGCGGGCAGCGTTGTCAGTTTCTTGGCAAGGGCGGTCACTTTCGCCGGACTGAGAGTCGTATCGACTTCTTCGTCCCAGCTTGCATCGAGGTACGGCCCCCAGTTAACCGTATACTCGTTTCCGATCAGGCCCAATGATGAACTGGGAACGGGTTCGCCGCGATCCAGCCTGTCGCGATAGTCTTCCTGCATCTTTGAGACACCGCCCTTGTCCGTCACTCCGGCAGCTATCAGCTTCTCGGCATACAGCTCCCGCGTTGTCCTGTGGTTTTTGATCCGCCCGTACATGACCGGTTGAGTCGCACTCGGTTCGTCGGCTTCGTTATGGCCGTGTCGTCGGTAACAGACGAGATCGATTACGACGTCCTTACGAAACTTCTGCCGGTATTCCAGTGCCAGCCTGGTTACGAAAATCACCGCCTCGGGATCGTCGCCGTTGACATGGAAAATCGGCGCCTCGATCATTTTGGCGACATCGCTGCAGTACGTGGTTGACCGGGCATCGCTCGGCCGGCTCATCGTAAATCCGATCTGATTGTTAACGACGATATGAATGGTGCCGCCGGTGCGGAAGCCGTTGGTCTGTGACATCTGGAAAGTCTCGGTCACGACGCCCTGACCCGAGAACGCAGCATCACCGTGAATCAGCACGGGCAAGACTTCCTGCCTATCGGTGTCGCCGCGGCGCTGCTGCCTGGCACGCACCGATCCTTCAACCACCGGATCTACGATTTCCAGGTGCGAGGGATTGAATGCGAGCGCAATGTGCATATTGCCGCCCGGCGTTTTCATATCGGCCGAGAAGCCCTTGTGGTATTTGACGTCGCCTGAGCCCTTCATTTCAGCCGGGTCCACGTTACCCTCGAATTCTTCGAACAATTCCTCCGGCGATTTGCCCAGCACGTTGACCAGGACATTAATTCGGCCGCGATGTGCCATGCCGATTACCAGTTCTTTGACGCCGGAAATACCGCCCTGCTGAATCAGATCGTCGAGCATCGGGATCAGGCTTTCGCCGCCTTCAAGCGAGAACCGCTTCTGTCCTACGAATCGGGTATGCAGGTATCGCTCGATACCTTCCGCACAGGTGAGTTTTTCCAGGATCTCAAGCCGTTCTTCGTTCTTCAGGGCCGCGGATACCACTCCCTGCTCGAAATGCTTGCGGAGCCACAATCTTTCGCGCGCGCGGGACACGTGCGCAAACTCGGCGCCGATCTTGCCGTTGTAGATCTTCTTGAGTAGCGCGAGTATTTCCCGCAGCTTCATGCGGCTGTTGCCGGTGCCGGCCAGCCCTCCGGTATAGAACTCCGAATCCATGTCGGCTTCGGTCAGCCCGAGGTAATCGAGCTTGAGAACGCCGGGCACATGCCGGTCCATCAGTCCGAGCGGATCGATATCTGCAATCTGATGGCCACGCAGGCTGTGTACCTGGATCAGCCGCGAAACAGCCGCCTGTTTTTCGATTGATCCGGCGGCGAACTGCGTACTGATTGCTGCGGACTTGCCGTTGGTTCGTCCGGCACGTGGTTGCGCTGCAAGGCGTTGCCGTATCGGCGAGTGAAGTACTTCGCGGCGATCGCTGCCCTCGGCCAGGGAGCGGAAATAGCGCCGCCATCCGTCCGGAACGGAATCGGGATTTTCAACAAATTGCTCGTACAGGGCTTCCACATCATTGGCATTGCTGCCGAACAAGGCGCTGTTTTCGAGTTGTTCCTTAACGGAAATGGTCATTTGCTATGCCAGCGGGCGCGCTCGGTCGGCGCGCTGTCTGAGCCGCGCAGCAGGCGGCCGAAAAAAGGGGCGCTAGTTTAGCTCATGCCTCAGGCTGAGGGAAAGCCGGCGCTTCTCCGGCCATAATCACAACTCGTGGATCAACCAGACGAATTCATAGCAAACGAGGCAGGCATAGAAGCTGAAAGCCGACGTCAGAATCAGTCCGGTCCGAAAGCGGTTGAGGAAACGGTGCCTCGACAAATACACCAGCGTCAACACGCCAAAACCCGTCAGAAGCATTTTGGAAACGGAAAATACCAGGGTTCCATGACCCATCAGCACGGCCATTAACGGATTGGCCTCATAAAAGCCTCGATCGAGCAGCTGCAGGGTAAAAAAAGCATCCATACTGCTGAGCAGCATCGTGCCAACTGCGAGAAAGAAGAGCCAGGGATGGTGCCAGTCAGTGTAGACGGGTTGGAGTTCGGACAATCTGCGGGTCAATTTTCGCCTCGAACGAAGAAAGCCTAGCGCGACAGTACGCCAGCCAAAGGCTCGCCGATCCAGGATGCCGCGAAGTTCTGTGTCCGTGCCTGTCGGTTGTGCTAAAGCCAATTCCTTCTCCTGCTTCATTTATTCGACAATCTTGCGACCGGTCGGTTCGGCACCATGCGCTGCGCCCGCTCGGTGAAGTCGCGGGGTCCGCTATTCACCATCGGTGTCCCTGTCGGATGCCGTATCCGTTGCGATCAGCATAAAGGCAATGAGTGCATCGCGATTCGCCGGTTCGCGAATGCCGGCAAATGCCATCCGGTTCCCTGGCAGAAATCGCGAAGGTTCCGCCAGCCACGCATCCAGCGCGGCCGGTGTCCAGGCGATTCCCGCGTCCCTCAGTGCCGGTGAATAGCTGAAATTCTTATCTGCGGCGGACGGCCTGCCAAACAGGCCAGCCAGATTCGGACCTAGCAACGTCGCTCCACCCGCCTCGAAGGAGTGACAAGCGCGACACTGCATGGCGATACGCTCCCCGAGTTCTTGATCTGCCGAGACGTAAGGAGCGGATGATAAATATTCGGCATTTGACAGCAGCGGCTGGTCTGCGAAGTCCGCAAAAGTCCGTGTTCCTGTCGATGGATTTCCCGCATCGTCGGAACTTGTTTCCTTGCCGCAGGCTACGAGCAGTGGAACGAAAGCAGCCGCAATCAAGACGCGTATTTCAAATTTCGAATTAGTAGATATTCTGTCGCGATGCATAGTTTGGTTTTTTTCGTTTTCCATGCTGCGGATGTACTGGTCAACTATAACGCTGTTTGTCGGGATTGCGTGCTGCAAATTCGGGACTTTTCGCCCGAATATTGTATAGAATTCCGACAATTATCCTGGCTTCGACTGCGATTCAAAGGAGTGCATGCGATGAAGAGTTTCAGCACCGCGCTGCCGTCCGGTGAGCTTATCGACTATGTTGATGGCAAACGCTGGCTGTGGATGCTCTCTGTCGTCTATCCGTTGCAGCCGTTTGCCGGCATCTGGTTGCATGCGCAAACGGGATACGAAGCCTGGTTACTGCTGCCGCTGGCATTTGCCTATCTTCTCGGTCCCGCGCTGGATTATCTTTTCGGCGAAGATCGGCAGAACCCGCCTGAGGCCATCGTTCCGCAACTGGATCAGGATCCCTATTACCGATACCTGACTTACGCGGTTGTCCCACTGCACTTTGTAAGCCTGGTGGGTGCTGCTTGGTGGGCCGGCAGCCAAGGCCTAAGCATTTGGGCTTTCGTCGGCCTGGCGGCCGTTGCAGGGATGACCAGTGGTTTGGGAATTAACACAGGCCACGAACTCGGCCACAAGAAATCGCGTCTCGAAAGGAATCTGGCGAAGCTGGTGTTGGCGGTACCGGCTTATGGTCATTTCAGTATCGAGCACAACCTCGGACATCATCGCGATGTCGCCACACCAGAGGACCCGGCCAGCTCTCGAATGGGGGAATCGATTTACAGGTTTGCCCTGAGGGAAGTACCGGGTGCCTTTCGCAGAGCATGGGCGATAGAAAAGGAACGGCTCGGTCGCAACGGCAAATCCGCCTGGAATGTCGACAACGAAATCCTGCAGTCGTTGACCTTGACTGCGATTCTGCAGCTCGGCCTGGTCGTCGCTTTGGGCTGGTCGATGATCTTCTTCCTGCTGATCCACAACGTTTTCGCGTGGTGGCAGCTCACCAGCGCCAACTATATCGAGCATTACGGCCTGCTACGCAGCAAGGACGAGAACGGCCGATACGAGCGATGCCAGCCACTGCACTCCTGGAACAGCAACCATGTGTACAGCAACCTGGTCCTGTTTCACCTGGAACGACACTCCGATCACCATGCCCATCCTATGCGTCGCTATCAGTCACTACGCCACTTCGACGACCTTCCCAGCCTGCCCAGTGGATACTTCGGCTCGTACCTGCTCGCCTATATTCCGTCGCTCTGGTACCGGGTCATGGACAAACGGCTGCTGTCGCTGAAGCAGGTGTCCGGCGATCTGAGTCGAATCAACATCGATCCAAAAAAACGGGATACCATTTACACGAAGTACGGCTATTCGCAGCAGCAAGTTTCTTAAATCACGGCTGAACCAATCCCTACAAGTTGAATATCCCGCCGTTCTGCCAGGATTCGGATCTGGCGTCGCTGTAGCGCTGGAAACAATATCGCAAGTTTGGCAAGCACTGAACGTTGCGCATGAAATTCACGAACAGCAAAATCGATGAGGAATGGTTTCGCGTTCCTTTGGCCGCCATCCTTCTATTCGAAACCGCGGCTTTCATAGCTCACAGTTACTTTCGAATGCGCCTTTTAAACAGTGGTTACGATGCGAATGTTGCTACGCATTTGAGCTACTTTGTCGTGCCGCTAATTTTAGCGGTGTTGATGTACCCGGTACTGCAAAAGCATGGACATAGGTTGCTCCTACTGTTCCGCTCGCAAATGCTTAGCGTACGCGTCGTTGTTATCGGTGTTGGACTCGGTTTGGTTCTGCGTCTCGCGTATTGGGGAGGCATGATTGCGATGACGGCCTTCGGACTCCTGCTGGTTGATTCCCCGACAGTTTCAATTGGTCCGCAATTGTCCTGGCAATGCCCCCCGGTAGCTCATTTGTTTCTCGGAATTTTCGTTATGGCACTATCAGTGCCCTTAATCGAAGAATCTGTTTTTCGCGGTCTGATTCTTCACCGCCTGTCAAACCATACGCCGATATTCGCCATTCTGGTGTCGTCGCTAGTCTTTGCCATCATCCATAATGTGCAGACAATATTCCCGGCATTCGTGATCGGCGTTTACTTTGCATTTGCCACACGAAACTCTTGTGCTCTGTGGATATCTGTGTGCGCACATTCCAGCTACAACCTGGCGACACAATTCGATTGGCGTTGCTTAAATGGTCAATGGATCCCCAGCGAAGTGACTCAAGCTACGGTTGGTGTGGGCACTTTGGCGACGGCGCTCTTGGTGGTTAGCCTTTTATTGGCCGCCCTTTTGGTCTCGAAGCGACTCATCGGGCCGCCAGAGCAGCCCGATGAGTCCGGTGCCTATCTCGATAATCCGTTGGCTACACGCTCGATTACGTGAGACGTAGCGAATACGAGACCCTCATAAATCGCGATGAGGTCGGAACCTATCGAACTCGGATTAGTTACACCCCCGTATGAATTTGCCGGTGTGCACTGCCCATGGGCGCCGCAAACAATATTCATTTCCTGCTCATTTAAGAGTCGCATGATTAAACCTCCTTGTTGATTTCATTTCGCGCATCGTGCGCCACTCGACAATAGCCCTTGGCACAAACCGCACGAGTTCACATTTCTAAGCAAAAGCGAGCGAAACTGGCACTTTTTCGCCGATCCGGTGGACATTGCCGATCGTGGCTGTGATATGCCTCACAGTTCATCCTGTACAGCGGGTCTACTCTGCAGACAAGGCTTCGGCCGGATTCGCGACGGGCAAATCGGGAAAAAGAACCATGAAATTCAGCAAACAGCTCGCGGCATTGATGTGCGCGATACTCCTGGGCGGAGGCAGCAGCGCTGTCGCCGATGATTTTTGGGTTGGTGCCAAGGTTGGAACGCTTGGCATCGGAGTTGAAGGCGCCTGGCGCCCGATTCCCTGGCTTGATCTACGGCTTGGCGCCAACGCCTATGACTATGAAGAGAGCGGCTCTCAGGCCGGCATCAACTACGATGCCACCTTGAGTCTGAGTACTTACTACGGTACGGCAAACTTGCTGTTCCCCGCCAGTCCGTTCCGAATCTCGGTTGGCGCGTTCTCAAATGGCAACGAGATTCCGATGGTCAGCGATCCAGGCACAAGCTACGACATCGGTGGTGTCAGTTATTCCGCAGCGGAAGTCGGGACATTGAGAAGCAATACAACTTTTGACAGCTTGTCACCTTACCTCGGCGCTGGATTCGATTTCAGCCTGTTCAACAAAGTCGGCATGACACTGGATTTCGGCGTGCTTTGGCAGGGTGATCCGCAGGTTACGCTGACGTCCGACGGCACGCTGGCGAACAACCCCACCTTCCAGTCGCAACTGGAGATCGAACGCAGCGAATTAGAGGATGACTTTGACGCATTGAAGGCGTACCCGGTCGTGTCGCTCGGGTTTAACTTCCGCTTCTGAGAACATCAATCTGATCGGCAGCGCGCATCACGGCGAGGCGTGCACGCAAAAACCACAGGCGCATCGCAGCCAGCGGGAATCGATCGCTCATTCCGACAACCATCTGCGGAATGCTGTCCGGCACGGATTTTCCTTCGCTGCTTGCAATCCATTTCGCCAGTTCTCTACCCGCCCAGGTCGCTGTGTTGACCCCGTTGCCGTGATAGCCGAAGCCGAAAAAAACACTTGGATCGTCAGCTAGTCTGCCGATCGATGGTGTGAGCCTGCGCGTAAAACAAACCAGTCCCTGCCACTGGTATTCGATTGGCACGCCTCGCCACGATGGCCAGAGTTGCCGCAATCGCCCGGTCAGTCCGGCGTAGTTCTTTTCGGTGCCGGCTTTGCTGCCGCTCGAGTGTCCCCTGCCGCCGAACAGGAATCGTTTGTCGGGAAGCAGACGAAAATAGTTGAGCAGATTTCTGGCTGTTATCGAAGGACAAAAAGTCTGCCACCGCTGTGCGGCGAGTTCATCTTCAGTCAAGGGTCGCGTTACGACGATCGCACTGATCATCGGCATCGGTCGTCCGACAAAGGACGTATGCAAGTGTTCCGGCATGAATCCGTTGGCGGCCATTACCACTTTAGCGGCGCGGACGGTTCCGCCGGCCGTGCTGAGCAAGTGCCTGTCCCCGACTTTCGTCCAGCTGACAACTTCGCTGTGGGCATGGAGCATTGCACCGCCGGACAATGCGGCACCTGCGAGCCCGCGCAAGAAACGCAGTGGATGCAGCCCGACGGTTGGTCGAATGCGAATCGCGCCGTGCTGTTGCGGCGAATCGAAATACCGTTCGCGAAATTCCTCACGCGAAATAGCCGAGGTATCGAGGCCCAGCAGCAGACGCTGGGTTTTGGCATAGGCATTCAGATCGGCGAATGACTTTGCCGAGTAAGCGATATCCAGTTCGGCGTCTCCAGCTACCTGGGCGTCGATTTTTTCGTCGGCAATCAGGTTGAGCACAAGTTCCACGCCTTCAACCTGTGACTTCCAGTAGTGACGAACTGCATCGACACCGAATCTGGAAATCGCTTTTTCGAGCCCGAGCTTACTCCCACCGAGGCTACAGAATCCGCCGTTCCTGCCCGATGCACCCCACCCGAGGTGCCCTGCTTCCAGAACCCGGACATCGACGTGATGATGCTTTGCCAGGTGATACGCGGTGGACAAACCTGTATAGCCACCTCCGATTATTGCAACGTCACAACTGCAATCATGCGTCAGCGCAGGGCTGTCAACCTCATGCTCGCCGGCGCTGGCTTCCCAACAGGAGGGTTCGACAGCGTCGAACTGATACAGGCTCGAGTCGTAAAGGCGCTTTGCGCGCGGATGTGTACTTTTTTCGCCCGGGCTTTGCAGCATTCGCTATGCCGGACCTGTTGAGAATCTGCGCAGCAGGACGTCTTCTCGGACGAGGAAAAGCCCAACCAGAACCAGAGCCAGCGGAATCAGTGGCAATGCGACCAGCAAAGTCCAGTTGAAATAATGAATGACGATGCCTGCCAGCAGGGATGCCGTGGCGGAGGAACCGAAAACGGCGAATTCGTTGACACCCTGCGCTCGGAATCTCTCGTTGATCGAATAGGTCAGTGTGAGCATTGTAGTGCCGCCGACGTATAGAAAATTCCAGCCGACACCCAGCAGGATCAACGCGTACCAGTAATGCCCGTAGGTATGGCCCTGCAACGCGATTCCACAGGCACCCGCAAGAGCGAACACGCCGATCGCCATGATCTTTACAGTACCGATACGGTCCAGCAGAAAACCGGAAAAAAGCGACGGCACGTACATACCCAGTACGTGGCTGCGAATGATCTTCGCCGTGTCCTCGATGGGAAAACCGTCGTTTATGTGCATGCTGAGTGGCGTTGCCGTCATGATGAAGGTCATTACGCCATAAGCAACAGCCCCACTGACCATCGCCACCAGGTAAACGGGCTGACGCACTATCTCGACCAGTTGACGGCGACTCTTTGCAGGCTCCGTAACGGCTTCGCCGCGTAGCGGCGCCAGCAACAGGAATAGCAGGCACTGTACGACGTAAAGTCCGGCAAGCGCGGCCAGCGTCCCTGTGTATTCACCGTTGCCCAGCCAGTGTTGTCCCCTGACGACCAGCTCGTTTCCCGCGAATGCACCGCCGATCGCTCCAACCAGAACGAGGGATATGGCACGTGCTGTAAACCGTGCATCGACGCTTTCGGCGGCGGCATAGCGGTACTGCTGTGTAAACGCCATGTTGACGCCGAACAATCCCGCCGACACGACGAAAAGCAGGAAGCTCTGGGCCGAGAGCGCCACGGCGGCAAGTATTACCGCGCCAGCCGCAGACAGCGACGCCAGCATGAAACCGGCTCTGCGACCAATGCGGCGCATCAGCATGGTTGCGGGAATGGTAGTAAACGCAACGCATACCACCATCAGGGACACAGGCAATGTCGAAAAGGCCGGATTGCCCGCCAACTTTGCCCCGATAATGCCGCCGAGGGTCACGATCACGAAAGAACCGGTTGCGGAGATCAGCTGACAGAGAAACAGAACGCTGAGATTACGCAGGGACATTGCCGACCTGTTGGCTTGCTGAAACAACGTAGCGGCTGATTCTCACACATTCAGCCAACGCGTGTATGTACAATCACCCGCTATAATGCCCTCACGAATCCCAGGGTGATGGCGCCTGAAAAACCAAACGAAATGATTTTCGATCTGCACTCCCATACGACGGCATCCGACGGTGAGCTGACACCGCTGGCGCTGATTTCGCGCGCGCGGGAGAACGGTGTCGCATGCCTTGCGATTACCGACCACGATACTATTGATGCTTACGGGGAGTTCGATTGCGACCTCATTGACGGCGTCATGCTGTGTCCTGGCGTTGAACTGTCAGCGAACTGGCACGGACGCAGTGTGCATGTGGTCGGGCTAAGGATTCGACTGGAAAGTAGTTCGTTGCTGAAAGAACTTGAGGCCCAGCAGAACTCCAGGGTGGAACGCGCGGAACAAATTGCCGGGCGTCTCGAAAAGAAGGGATTTGACCATGCCATGGAAGGTGCCAGAGCGTTCGCCGGTGGTGACAATATCGGACGGCCGCACTTTGCGAAATTCCTCGTTTCGATTGCTGCTGTTCGCGACGAACGGCAAGCCTTCAAGCGTTATCTGGGTCGCGGCAAGATCGGAGACATCCAGCGCGGCTGGCCCCCTGTTGCATCGGTTACGTCATGGATTCGCGACGCCGGCGGCATGGCGGTCCTCGCGCACCCGGCACATTACAGACTCACGAATACCAAACTCGGCGTCCTTGCTGACGAGTTTGTCGAGGCCGGCGGTACCGCCATGGAAGTAGTCTCGGGCAAGCAATCGCCGGAGCTGACCAGGAAACTGGCGGAACTTGCCGCGGAAAAGGGCTTGCTCGCCTCGACGGGGTCAGATTTTCATCGTCCGGGTGCCGCCTGGTCGGAGCTTGGCCGGCAAACCGCATTGCCGTCCCACCTCAAGCCGGTCTGGGACGCGTGGTGAAGTGGCCGGCGAACTGATTATCAATGAGCAGATCGAAATACCGCTCGAGGAAATTCAACTCAGCGCGATTCGATCACAAGGCGCCGGCGGGCAGAATGTCAACAAGGTTTCGACGGCAATTCACCTGCGATTCGATATCCACGCTTCGCGATCATTGAGCGATGAGGTCAAGGAGAGGCTGCTCGCCATAGCCGATCGCCGTATCAGTGATGCCGGTGTCATCGTGATCAAGTCACAGTCTACACGCAGCCAGGAGAAGAATCGCGAAGATGCTCTGCAGAAGCTCGCGACGCTGATTCGAATGGCGACCGTTCGGCCGGTCAAGCGCAAGCCCACAAAACCGAGCAAGGCAGCGCGCAAGAAACGCGTGGATTCGAAAACGCGACGGGGCCGTCTCAAGCAGATGCGAAGCAAAATCGACGACTAGGAATTTCAGCGCGTGCCGGTAGCGTTGCAACGCACGGCATCGTCTTCCCACCGACAGCCGACACTGTTCCAATACTCCGTCAAACCGATTGCGTCCATCAGAGCCGGAAACTCCGGATGTTCGCGAATAAGGCGAAATTGCGGGATGAAGAGTAGCTCAGCCTCAAATACCTCTCCTTCGGACCTGAGACGACGTGCAACCTGCATGGCCCGATCTGCATCCCGCAAAATTGCCCACAAGGTGATCTCGACCCTTGGCGGCAGCAAGCCGCCGGCCGACATCTCGCCGACCAAGCTGTGCGAGGCGTCGTACTTTGAAGGATCATCGATACCGTCGAATACCGGATCCACCCAGCGGCTGTCTGCGCCGTACTTGTTCAGGCCGTCTTTTGCCAGTTGGCGGGCCTCGTCGACTCTGCCCTGGTTGATCTTGAACAAGGCATAGGCCAGGTCCTGGATAGGAGACTGCAGGTTCATGCCGTGCGCACGTGCAAAAAGGCGCTCGGCGTCTTCAAGGTTGCCGACCCAGAAATGGGCCATCGCCAGACGCGAGATCAATACGGCGGACTGCGGATCCAGCTCGCGCGCACGTTTCGCCTGTTCGAGCGATGCATCAAGTCGTCCCACGCTGGCCAGCAGGCGGGAATAAAGCTGATGAGTCAACGGGTAGACGATGTCGGATCGCAGTGCCCGCTGGTAGCCGCTCTCAGCCACAATCCATTCGCCGCGCTTGTGAGCAATAAAAGCATCCACCGTCGCAGTCGCGTCGGCAATGGAAGGGTCCATACGAACACCCTGTGCCGCTACTTCGAGCGCTCGTACGTACATCGCATCCTGCGCCTCGTCAGCGTATTCCGGCAGCAGCGCGTAGGCATAAGACAGCATGAAATAGGCCGTGCCAAATTTTGGATCCAGCTCGATCGTTTCCTGAAACAGCGTGATCGCCTGTCGTATAGACGCTACCGAGCGTTTCTCGAACTCGTACAGTCCTTCTGAATACTTGTCGAAAACGGCGAAACTGGCCGGACGTGTCGCGACCACATGTGAGGCCCCGGTTTTTCCGGTCAGTCGATCCCTGACGTCCGCCGCAACCTTTTCCTGCAAGTCGAAAATCGTTTCTTCTCCGCCATCGTAAACGTTGGAAAACAGAACCTTGGCATTGCGTCCGTCAATGAGGTCGGCAACAACCGTGAATCGATGGCCGTCGTAGCGAACCTTACCTTCAACTACGGCGTCGACCTTGAATTCATCTATGATGTCCCGCGTCTTTTTTCCCTTCTCAAATGGCTCGCGACTTTTCACCACCCGCAGACCCTCAAGTCGAAACAGGGTGCTCGTCAGCGCTTCTGAGAAGCCGAAGCAGAGGTGCTCCTTTTCAACATCGCACTGGAATGGAAAAACGACGACCGATCGGATCGCATCGTCCTGCCAGCGCTGATAAAAGAGCGCGAACCCGACAACGACCAGCAACGCAGCAAACCCGCCGATCAAAGGCCACACGTAGGCAGTCTGTGCCGCAACAACCGGTACTTCATGCTGGCTTTCGGCGCTGCCAGACACGGTAATGGGCAACTTGAGCCGATAGCCCCTTCGAGGAACATTCTCGACAAACACCGGGGCCTTGGCATCGTCGCCAAGAGATCGTCGAATGACGGAAATGCAGCGGGTGATGACTTCGTCGCTAACCGGCCGGCCGTGCCAAACGGCCTCGACCAGCTGATCCTTGCTGACGACGTCACCTTGCTGGCTCGCCAGGACCACCAGCACGTCCATCGGTAGCGGCTCGACGTGCAGTTCGGTGTCTCCCTGCCGCAAAAGGCCACGATCGGGAAGGACCTGCCAGTCCCCCAATTGGAAGCCCTTACGCAAATCGTCATACGCCGGCATACGTGCTCGAGCCCCGTCTTATTGTTGTCCGGTCGCCCGGTTTTGCCGCAGTGTACTGGAATTGCATCTTTTTCGCCGCAAACTCTGCGATACACTGCGCGTCACTTTCGAACCAATGGAAATGGAGAACGTTGCCATGAAGATTTCACGGATTGTTGTTGCCATTGCACTCGTGTTGCCAGCCGCCGAGTTATTCGCTCAGGGATTAGGACAGGCACTCGACGAGTCCTTTGCCTCCGTGAAGCCGAAAGTCATCGAATGGCGGCGCGACATCCACCAGAATCCCGAGTTGTCGAACCGGGAATTTCGCACTGCAGAAAAAGTGGCAAGTCATCTGCGATCGCTGGGATTCGACAAAGTGGAAACGGGCATCGCTCATACCGGCGTGGTTGGCACGCTGAAAGGCGGACAACCGGGTCCCGTGGTCGCGCTTCGCGCCGATATGGACGGTCTGCCTGTTCGCGAGCAAACCGGGCTGCCTTTCGCGTCGAAAGCCAAGGGTGAATACAACGGCAACGAGGTCGATGTCATGCATGCCTGCGGTCATGACACGCATGTCGCGATGCTGATGGGGGCCGCCGAAGTGCTGGCTGAAAATAGGGATCGCATCCGCGGCACCGTCAAATTCATCTTCCAGCCCGCCGAGGAAGGTCCGCCCGGAAACGAGGACGGCGGTGCCGAGATGATGATCCGGGAAGGGGTACTGGACGGGCCGGATGCGCCAGAGGCGATCTTCGGCTTGCACGCATGGCCGGTGCCGGCGGGAACCCTCAATTACCGCGCCGGGAGTTTCATGGCCGCGGCGGACAGTCTGCGAATCGTCATAAAGGGACGCCAGACACACGGTTCGTCGCCATGGGCCGGTGTCGATCCGATCAGCGTTGCCGCGCAGGTCATGACCGCACTGCAGGCTATTCCGAGCCGGCAGTTGGATAGCACCAAAGGTCCGGCCGTCATCACGATCGGCAGCATTCACGGCGGCGTTCGCGGCAATATCATCCCAGACGATGTGGTCATGGACGGGACCATCCGCACGTTCGATGCCGGCGTCCGCGAGCAGCTGCACGCGAAGCTCAAAAAGACCGTCACGCTGATCGCCGAAGCGGCGGGCGCTACGGCGGAAGTCACGATCGGCGGATCGACACCGGTAACCGGAAACGATCCGGCGCTGCTGCAGAAGATGATGCCGTCGCTGCAATGGGCAGCCGGAGCGGACAAGGTCGTTGAGCACGGCCTGATTACCGGCGCAGAGGATTACTCGTATTTCCAGAAACGCATCCCGGGCCTATACCTGATGCTCGGTATCAACAAGGAAGGCGTTGCAGCCGGCCAGGCACCTGCCAATCACTCGCCGTTTTTTGATTCCAACGAAGACGCGTTGATAGTCGGCGTGCGCGCCCACGTTGGATTTGTGCTCGATTATCCGGATGCCCGCTGATCTGCAGCGCTTGACATAATCTTGCGCTCCGGGGGCGCCTGGCTGCCCGGACCTGAACCTGTGTCACTTTTCTGTCCAGCGGATCGACATATACTCCGCACCTGTCGAAAAAAGGACCGTTTATCGACATATTTAGGGGGCATGTCGACGTGATGAACAGAATTCAGGCATGTGTCGATTTATTGCTGTTTTTTCGACATATTGTCAGGACCTGTCGATTTCGACGACGGATTGTCCGTATATGTCGAAATATCTGCTGTTTATCGACATATAGACCCTACATGTCGATAGCGACGACCTCAGCACCGGAGCCCCTGTATGTCCGATTTTGATCCCAGCATCCCTTACAACTCATTACCAGACTTGCCTCCGCCGGTAGAAATGGTTGAAAACAAAGAGATTTTAAAGCGCTGCATCGAAGCCAGGGTCGCCCTGGCGGAACTCAAGCAGGCAGCGGAGCTGATCCCGAATTCGGCGGTACTGGTCAATGCCCTGCCGCTGCTCGAAGCCCGCGCCAGTTCGGAAATCGAAAACATCGTGACGACGACCGACAAACTGTTCGAGTTTGTCGGGATCGCCGAGGACAAGGCCGACCCGGCGACCAAAGAGGCTCTGCGCTACCGAACGGCCTTGTTCGAAGGCAGCAAGATGGTGCAGCGTCGTATGCTGACCACCGACATGGCGATTCAAATTTGTAGCACTATCAAAGATATAGAGCTGGACATTCGAGCTGATTCTGGGACGAAGCTGACCAATCGCAAGACCGGCAAGGTCATCTATACGCCCCCCACAGGCCAAAGCCTGATTCAACAAAAGCTGGAAAACTGGCAGGCATTCATGCACGAGAACACGGACATCGATCCACTGATCCGCATGGCGATCCAGCACTACCAGTTCGAAGCGATCCACCCGTTCACCGACGGCAACGGACGAACCGGGCGTATCCTGAACATCCTTTTCCTCGTCGAACAACGCCTGCTCGATTCGCCCATTCTCTATCTCAGCCGCCACATCATCGAACACAAGGCCGATTATTACCGGCTGTTGCTCGACGTGACCGCAGACCAGGCCTGGGAACCCTGGATACTTTTCATGCTGGATGGCGTGCAGGAGACCTGCACCTGGACCACGGAAAAGATCAAGGCGATTCGCGAATTGATGCAGCATACCGGCCAGTTCGTACAGTCCCAGCTACCCAAGACGTATTCCTGGGAGTTGATTGAGGCTTTGTTCAAGCAGCCTTATTGCCGGATCCAGAATCTGGTTACGGCGAATATCGCACAGCGGCAGACAGCGTCGGTATACCTCAAGCAACTTTGCGACATCGGCATTCTTCGCGAGTACAAGTCCGGGCGTGAGACGTTATTCGTACACCCCAAGTACATCGAGTTGCTGACCGGGGAAGAAAACGTCTGGGTGTACTACGCAGGGGTCGAGACCGAATCGGAGCTGCTGGAGAAAACGGCCGATACCTGAGTGAAAGCACCCGGCTACCCTCTTCGTCCGGCAATCGTGCGTAGCTGCGCCCCGGCAATACTGGCAGAATCGCAACAGCCTTCATTAGACGCGGAGCCGAGTCAGATTTGACTATAAATCGATATCAGCTGTTTCAGCTATTCAAGTACGGCATCTATTCGCTACTCGCGCTAAACGTATACCTGTTCTTCATGGAAGAATGGTCGGCCGCGCTGGTGCAGTATCCGCATGGCATTCCAGGCTCAAACGTCATCGAGGCTTACGCGGCAACGATTGATACCATGGCATGGCTTGTTCTTCTGCTGATGTTCGAGACCGAAACCAATATCCTGTCAGACGAGCATTTCACTCGCCCTGTTGTCTGGACGCTGCACGGGCTGCGATTGTTCTGCTACACGTTCATCGTTTACGCATTTTACGGTTACATCGTGAATCTGGAATTTGTCAGCGTTACGAACCTGGCTGACGGCATCAGCAATCTCTGTTCCATAGTCGATGGCAACTGGACCTATGCCGTCACACTCGACCAGTACGAGGTCATCACCGCCGAGAATTGCGATACGTTCTCGAGCGCAAATACGTTTTTTCAATATGCCGGGATGCCGACGCTGGTCGACCAGTCGTCGTATACGGAAATATTCCGACTTGCCTGGGTCGACGTCATCAACGCCGGAGTCTGGCTGCTCGTGGTGCTGAACCTCGAAATCGATGTGCGCTTGCAGGAGCGCGGCAAACTGGAGGGACTGATACTGCGGATAAGCAACACCAGCAAATTCTTCATCTATGCGATTCTCTTTCTGGCTGCTGTCTACTGGGGTTTCAAAGGAGATTTCGTCGATTTCTGGGACGCGTTCCTGTGGCTGGTAGCCTTTGTGTTCATAGAAATGAACGTTTTCAACTGGCGCGAGGAAACGGCTCGCAACCAGACACTGGCAGTGCTGAGTCAGGAGGCACGGCTGAAACCCGGAATCTAGACAGCACGCGTTGCTACTGCAGGGGATACGAGCGTGGCTCGCCGGGCGGGCCCGAAGACTGCCAGTTGCCCAACCAGCCACAGAATCAGCATCGCCGTGGGGATGACGTACCAGGCGATCGGTGTCAGGTCGAAAGCGTGCACCATCCAGACGTTCAGCCCTACAGCGAGGAGTGCTCCGCCGACAACACCGACGCTGCTGATCAGGAAATTTTCCAGCATGAAATAGCGCAGTATTGCCGGCCTGGTGGCACCCAGTGCGCGACGCACACCGATTTGCTTGCTTCGTCTTGCTACGCTGAAACTGGCAAGCCCGACGATGCCAAGCCCGGTAATTGCCGTCAGCACACCCACGATAAACACCAGCAGCTTGATCATCGCCGAGTCCTCCAGATAACTTCTTTCGCGGGTCTCGGTCATCGTCGTCATACCGCGGATAATTCGGCCGGTATTCTTCTCCGCCAGCATTTTTTCGATCTGCGGCATCAGTTCATCCCGATACCCTGGTTCGGCACGAATTACGTAACGAAAACTGTTCTGCTTGCGCTTCATTGGCACCAGCATGGCGCGCTCCACACCGGACCATTCTTTCCAGGCTGCCTGCATCCGTTGCAGAACCCCGATGATGGTTATCGGAAGGTCGTCCTCGATGTATACGGTCCTGCCGATCGCGTCGTTCGGCGAATCCGGAAACAAGGCCTCGGCCATCGCCTGGGTAATAATTATCTTGTCCGGCCAGCGGGCGCCATTGGCATCCGGATCGAACATCATGATTTCGGTGGGCGCAAAATTCCTGCCTTGAGTCAGGTTGACATCGAACGTGTCGATACCGTGCTCATCCACGAAATACACTGCGACACCGATGCTTTCGATTTCCTCGCCGGGCTCGGTGCGCAAGCCTTGCGACCAGCCGCCGCCTTGCAGCGGTACCGTATTGGTCATGATCGCGTTGGCTACGCCCGGGAACCTGCGAAGCGCATCGAGATCCTCTTCGGAAGCCGAGCGACCGTCAAATTCCGGCAGAAAACCAATACTGCTGAGGTAGAAAATATTGTCCTCGTCAACGCCACTAGGTCGAGCCATCATTCTCGAACGCTCCTGAATTATCGAGAATGCGTTCACCATTATTGCCATGGTTACCGCGATCTGCATCGCAATCAGCAAGTAGCTGGTCTTGTTGCGCGACATCGCTCGCCAGATTGGTCCGATTTCCATACTAGTCTCCGAAACTAAAGGGATTTCAGTTGACTGGCCGGATGGATGCCACAGGCACGCCACGTCGGATACAGCGCCGCGGCCAGCGCGGAAACGATTGCCAGGATGATCGCTGTCGACATCATTATCCAGTCAAGGTGCACCAGGCGATCGATGAAATCGAATTCGCCGTACAAAATCCTGATGCCCTGCAGGCCAAGCATGGTCATGCCGATGCCGGCGACCCCGCCAACGATACCGATCAGGCCAGCCTCGACAATGTACTGTGCGAAGACGGCGTTTCGCGATGCGCCGAGTGCACGACGTAGCCCGATATCACCGGCCCGTCGCATTATCTTGGCAAGCAGCAGGCCAATCGTGTTCAGCAGGCACACAACAAGGAACAGCACCGCAAGACCCAGCAGAACCTTTACGTCGCTCTCGACCACTTCCTGGTTTTGCATCCACTCCATGACATTATAGAGACGGTTGTTCAGCGGCCTCGGGAACCGGCCAATCGCTTTTTGTGACTCGACGTAAGCGTCCAGGTAGGCCAGGTAATCCGACCGCTCGGTTTCACCGTGCAGCTCAACCCATAGTTGCATCCAGACGCATTCCGAGTTCAGGAAGGCCTGCCAGGTAGTTTCAGGAACCGGCTTCCAGCAATTGGTATTGCCGCTGCTCGACAATTCTTCGGCGATGCTTACGCTGAGCGGAAAATAGACCTCTTCCACTTCGCCGAACGACTGATTCGATACGTCATAGAATTTGGGCGTCGGCTGCCAGTTGTCCAGCACGCCTGTAACGCGATAAGTATCCCCATTCATTACGACATTCCGTCCGACCGGGTCTTGCCCGCCGAACAATTGTTCATTGACCTCGCGACCCAATACAACGACATAAGCAGCACTGTCGTCCGCTGCTTTGTCCCAGGCGCTCCCATACAGGAACGGCACATCGAACATCGAAAAAAAGTCGGCGGAAGTACTGCGACTGGAAACCTGGAACGGCAGCTGCCCGTCACCATCCGGTTGAATCACCCGGCCGGTGCGGTAACTCAAAACCTGGCGTCGCGCTTTTCCTGCCTTCAGGAGTGCGGTCCCATCGAGGTAGGTCACCTGGTCTGGCGGCTCGTTCGGTTCTTCGGCCGCTTCGTAAGGATCCCAGCTGTCCAGCTGGACGTGGTACAGCAACGACGACCGGTGCGGTATCGGATTGCCGCTCATGACGTAGTCGATATTCACGATAGTCATGCAGGCACCAATCCCGGTTGCGATGGCAGCAACCATCAGTGCACTCAATACCGGGTTCTGCCGAATACTCAGCAATCCCAATTTGGCGTAATAGGAGATCATTTTTGCACTCCCGCTCAGGCGCTGCTTGCCGCAAGATGCAAAGCCGAATCGTTGTTGCTGACGCAGCCGTCGCGCATGAAGATGTTTCGTCGCGCGCGCTTGGCGAGGTTCTTCTCGTGGGTGACCATGATGATGGTCGTGCCGTTGCGGTTTATATCTTCCAGCAACTCCATGACGCTCTCGGCCATCTGCGAATCAAGATTTCCCGTCGGCTCGTCGGCCAGCAGAAAGCGAGGTTCACCGGCAAGGGCGCGTGCAATGGCTACCCGTTGCTGCTGCCCGCCGGAAAGCTGAGACGGCAGATGGTGAGCCCGTGACCCCAGCCCGACCAGGTCGATGACCCTGTCAATACGCTTGCGCCGTTCGGCTGAGCTGAATTTGCGGTAGCGTAGAGGAACGTCAACATTGTCAAAAACGTCGAGTTCCGGAATCAGGTTGAAGCTCTGGAAGATGAACCCGATCTTCTCGTTGCGCAGCCGTGAACGCTCGCGATCATTCAAATTGGTCACGTTGCATCCGTCCAGCTCATAGGTGCCACCGGAGAATTCCTCGAGCAATCCAGCGATATTGAGGAAGGTCGTCTTACCGGATCCGGATGGCCCGGTAACGGAAATGAATTCGCCTTCGTCGACGTCGAATGAGAATTCCCGCAACGCATGCGTCTCGACCGATTCCGTGCGATAGATCTTCGATACGTCTTTCATGTTTAGCATTGCACCGCTCCCGCCTTGAAGTATCAATTGGTGATCAGCACCGACTCGGCGCTTCTGAATTGTTCGGTTCCGGAAATGATGACCCGGTCGCCTTCGGCCAGACCGCTTGCGATTTCTACGGCAGCAAGGCTTCGGGCCCCAATCGAAATCGGTCGGCGGACCGCCAGTCCCTTGCTATCCAGGACGTACGCAACACGACCACCCCCGCTCTCCAGGAACTGGCCGCGTTGCAACATCAGCACGCCGGGGCGTTCCTCAAGCAGTACTCGCGTGGTCAGTCGCTGGTTTTGCCGGATATTGCCGGGCATCTCGCCTACGAAGCGGATTCGGCTGCTGACCTGGTTCGCCGTTATTTCCGGGGATACGGCACTCAGCATGCCGGCATAGGCAGAAGTACCGATCATGATTTCTGCCTGCATGCCGATGACCAGATCGTCGGCGTAGCTCTCGGGAATCTGCGCTTCGACTTCGAATTGCGAGAGATCGACGACCGACATCACCGGCGTGTCGCGCGAAACAGCCGCTTTCTGCGCGACCAGCATATCCCCGACTATGCCGCTGACTGGCGAAGCGATTGCCAGGCCATCGACCCGCCGTTGCAATTCATCAACCAGCAATTGCTGGCGCTGCAGCGAAAGCTCGCTTGCGCGAAGTTCGAAAGTCAGTCGCTCATCGAACAAATCGGCATCGGCGACCGCATGTGCGTGTGCCAGTTCCGCATTGCGAAGGTCATCCTGGGCCTTCTCGAAATCAATGACAGAAATGATTGACCGGGCGTGACCCTCGTCCGCGCGGCGTTTTTCACGGTTGGCAGCGATCAGCGCAACCTCGGCCAGGTCGGCGGCCTTGCGCTTTTCCAGCGCCAGTTGCCGGGATTCGATCCGCTGGCGCTCGAGCTCGATGCTTTGTTGTCCGAGCAAGGCCTCGGCCTGGCGAAGCTGATTGGTGAGTTCCGGGCTATCGACGGTCGCGAGTATCTGTCCTGCCTCGACCGAAGCACCGGCCTCGACCAGAAGCGTTATGCTGCCCGGAGCGGAGGCATAAAGCGTCGGACTGATCGCGGCAACGACTCGCCCTTGGACGGACACGTCCCGGACCAGGTCCCCGCGCGTAACCGTTGCCACGCGCAGACGGTCCATGGGAACGGTGACAGTCGCGGCTGCCCAGCGCTGCAATGCCGGTCCCGCCATCCATATCGCCGCAATGCTGACCAGGACCACAGAGCTCGCGATTACCGTGCGATTTCGTCTTTTTGCGGGCTCCAGCCGGATGTCCTGGCCCGATGTGTCCGCGATTTTCAGTGCTTTCTCCCCGGCCGCCCGTTGCTGTGGCTTGTTGATTGCTTAGATGCACGAAACGGCGAAATCGTTTGGAAACAACGAAATCAGGAAATCATCAGGCCCGCGTCAACCAATAGTCAGCGGATCTTCAAGTCTGCGGTGCCGGCTACTCGCAGAATCCGATCATCGGATCAATTGTTGGGGAGAACGAAAATGTCAACTTATGAGCTGGGATTGGAAATCGAGACCGGTGTGCTGATACTCGGTGCAATCTACGCAACGACCCTTCTCGGGCTGATTTACTGGCTGGCATGAAGTCGCCGGACAGCAGCGTCAGGGAACGGCCGAAAATTTCGGATCCTGCGCCGACATGCCTATCAGCCGGTCATTGCCGTCCCTGACGGCCAGCGACACGAGATCCATGCGCGCATCAAGACTGATCAGGTACGGGTGCCAGTTGTCAGCGCGGTTTCTCCTGTAATGTCCGGACACTTCCCATCCGTCACCCGCAGGATAAACGAAGACTTTGCCGACCTTCCGGTCCGGCGATAGCGGATCAACCACTTCGAAATCATCGAGCGGCGAAACGTAACTCTGCAAAATTTCCCTGGCCGTCAACACGACAGCCTCCTCGCGCATCCTTTGTAAACGGGGTTGCGGATCGGAAATGCGATCGAAAGCAAGAATGGCCAGGGCGAATCCGACGCCGAGGGCGACGACCCAGCGGAGCATTCGGTGATTGAGTCCGGTCTTCTGGTTCATCTCGGTTTGCTCAGGGAATGCCGATAAGTTTGTGGGTTTGCAATGACAATTTCCATTCCGGATGTGCCAGGCAGTATCGAATGGCCGACTGCGTATTGACGAGTCGATTGTCGTCGTCCAGTGGCTGCAGAAAAAAATGACGGAAGTCCATGCCTGCGAACTTTTCGGGCTGCGCCTCGGATTCGATTTGCGGATACACGAGTTTCAATTCGTGGCCACTTCTTTGCTGCAGTGCTGCCGCTGCTTTCGGACTGACGCAAATCCAGTCGATCCCGGCCGGCGCAGCAATGGTCCCGTTGGTCTCGACGCCAATTTCGAAACCGGCACTGTGCAGCGCCGCTATCGCTGACGAATCGAGTTGCAGCAGTGGTTCGCCGCCTGTGCAGACTACGTAAGGAGCACCGGTTCCGGATGGCCAGGCCTGCCTGACGGCCCGTGCCAGATCGTCCGCCGTGTCAAATTTTCCGCCGCCGGGGCCATCCACGCCGACGAAATCGGTGTCGCAGAATCTGCACGTTGCCGCTGCACGATGCATTTCGCGACCCGACCAGAGATTGCAGCCGGCGAAGCGCAGAAACACAGCCGGGCGCCCGGTTTGAGCACCCTCGCCCTGCAGTGTGTAATACATTTCTTTCACAGAATATGTCATGACGAAAGCAACGGGTCGGCAACACCGGCTTCCGCGAAGCCTTTGGCACGCAGCTCGCAGGCCGCGCAATTGCCACAGGGTGGGCGCTCGCCGTTGTAACAGGTATGCGACAGGCCCAGCGCTTGCAGTGCCCCCAGCTCGACAGCGAGTTCGACCGTTTGCCCTTTCGAAAGATGCATGAGCGGCGTGTGAATCTCGAAGTCGCGTTCCATTGCAAGGCACAGACAGTTTTGCAAAGCGGCGATTGTTTCCTGGCGACAGTCGGGATAGCCGCTGTAATCGGTCTGCGCGACCCCTGTAACCAGATGACGGATGTCGCGCTGCCAGGCAAACGCCGCCGCATAGGTCAGGAAAACGAGATTGCGCCCGGGCACGAACGTTGCTGGCAACGCCTGATCCACCGAGTGGCTCGATCGCGGTACTTCGACCTTCGAATCGGTAATCGCATTACCGCCCAGTGCGGCAAACGTATTTATCGGCAATACCGTGTTCTTCACTCCCGCGAAATCGGCGACTTGTTTTGCAGCAGACAACTCAATGCGGTGCCGCTGCCCATAATCGAAGGTCAGCGTCTCGACCGACGCGGTACCGTATTCCCGCATCGCCCAGAACAGGCAGGTAGTGGAATCCTGCCCGCCCGAAAAGACAACCAGCGCCCGCTGATCATTCTTTTTTCTTGCGGATGCCGTTTTCAAATTCGTTCCAGTCAGGTCGCTTGATTTCAACCAGGTAATCCCGGGTCAGTTCTTCCGATGCCAGCCACAGTCGGCTCGCCTGCTCGCTGTCATGCATGTGACTGCCCCCTGTCACAGTCACCGCATTGCAGTCTTCGAAATATTGGCCGCTGGTACTGCCGAGTAACGGGCTGGTTGCCACGAAGCAACTGGTCGCTGCGCCCTGTTCAATGCTTTTGCCCGTCATACTGGTCCACGCGCTGAACGCACCGCGTGCGATGACGGAGACGTTCCTGGCAATGTTGGTATCGATTACTCCCGGATGCAGTGCGTTGGATGTAATCCGCGTGCCCTTCAGCAGGCGCGCGAGCTCCAGCGAAAAAAGGACGTTCGCCAGCTTGGAATGCGCATAGGCACGCCCAGGACTGTAATCCCGCGTCATGCGCAGGTCGTCGAACTGAATTCCGTCCTCGGGCGCGCTCCGATACGCGGCCCGGCTCGCAACTACAACGACCCTTCCCTGCCACGCGAGGTACATTCTCTCCAGTAATCGATAGACCAGAATGAAGTGCCCCAGGTGATTCACCACGAAATGTTTTTCTACGCCATAAGCTGTTTCGTAATCACTGCCACGCATGCCGGCATTGCAGATCAGCATGTCAATCGGAGAATTAAGCGAGCGAATGGCGTCTGCACAGGCCGCGACAGAATCGAAGTCCGACAATTCCAGCTGGACCGGCGTGGTGACGCCAATGACGCTCGAGCATGCCTTCTGTGCTGACTGCAGCGTGCGTCCGGTTCCGATGACATAGCAGCCGCGCCTGGCAAGCACGCGCATGGTCTCGTAACCAATGCCGGACGTGCAGCCGGTTACCACGGCTATCTTGCCTTTTAGATCGATACCCTCCGTAACCTCTTCGGCGGTCGAATCTTCATCGAAATCGCTTCGAGGTACGCCCGTTGCCGGCACCTTGCCATCGCCGCCGCAACCAGGCAGCAACGGCGCGATGGCAGCTCCCGCGCCGAGACGCATGAAACGGCGTCGATCCATACTCATTTGAAGAGGTCCTCTGCCCGTTTCAGCGCCTCGTCAGGTTCCGGCGGACCGGAATCCGCGTCGCCGAAAAGGGATGTAAGCGCTTGTTTCGCCTGCTCGGCCTGCTGTGCCCTGCGACTGTCAAAAGTATCGCTTGCCGCTTCGAACCAGTCACAGAAATTGGGCCGCTCTTTTTCCAGGACTTCTTCGGCATCGTCCTCCCGACATTGCTTCGGAACGTGCCGGTCGAAGTGCACGCACATGCGGCACACGTGCAGATAGTTTTCGCACTCCGGGCATTCATCCTGGCGCGACAGGGGCAATGACAACTCTCGCAACGACGCGCCGCAGCGATAGCAAACGATCTCATGGTCCAAGCGGCTGCTCCCGAGGCTTTACTGCCGGGATTATAGCGCCGAAGCGCAGCACTGCCTGTTCTCAGTGCAAGGCGTCGATCAATTGCGCATGGACGGCACGAAGTCCTCCATAACTGCCTTTTTCAGCAATTCGGGCGGCAGCATGCCTTGCGCCAGGACGAAATCGTGAAACGCCTGTTGATCGAAGTCATCCCGCAGTGCCAGTTCCGTCTGCGTTCGCAATGCCTGCATTTTGGTATAGCCATAGAAATAGGCAGTCGCCTGGCCGGGCATGCGATAGGTGTATCGCTCGATCTCGTTCTGCGCCCAGGTCTCGCCGATGACGATGTCCTCCATGATCAGCCGCTTGGCGTCCTCCGGCGAAATCAATCCGAGGTTCAGCATCGGGTCGAGGAACATGCGGGCCGCCCGCATCAGCCTGTATTGCAGGCTGATCAACTGCCCTTCCAGAGGCATGTACGGTTTGGCGATGGCTTCCGCATACAATCCCCAGCCCTCGACGTTGGTGCTGTTGAAGGCGAAGATCGCTCGGGCAACCGATACACCGGCCTCGATCATGCTGGAAAACTGCATTTCATGGCCGGGCCTCGCTTCGTGCGCGGTCAGCGTCCAGGCGCCCGCTTCGTAGGTATCGTCCGTCTGCGGCCAGGAGCCGTCGTCGTTCTGCACGATCAATGGAATGACGAAATAGGGATATTCGCCGGTATTGCCGATCATGCGTGGCGGGTCGAGATGCGGTGCGGGTTGCGCGGCGGTTTCGGCGGCCGTTCCGATGCGGATTCCGGCCGGCCGATCCGGCAGGCTGATAATGCGCTCGGCTTCGAGAAATTTTTCGATTTTGCCGAGGACCTGCTGGTAATGATCGAGCAGCTTGTCGCCGTCAATGGCCCCTTCTTCCTTGAGCTTGCCGATGACGTCCCGGTAATCGGACGATCCGTAGCCTTTTTCTTTCGCAACCAGTCCGCCGATGACTTCCATTTCATTGCGAATGTCCATGTAGCCCTGGGTTGCCGTCTGTATCAGCTGCTCGGGCGAAGCATCGACGCCCCAGTTTCGCAGGGCGTCTTCGTACATTACCGGCGGAAGCCTGAAGTCTTCCCTGGCACGCGGCAGAATCTCTTCCCGCACCCAGTCGTTGTAATCCCGAAGCTGTCCTGCAAGCGTCGCATACGGTTCCTGCCATTCCTGAAGATCCGTGCCGGCCAACAGCTGCTCGATGCCTGCAATAAACGTTTCGCCCCTTTGCAGATCCTGTTCGACTTCGCCCCGGTACGGTCCGCTCAGGCCCTTGACATCGAATCGCTCGATCGTCCGTGCCTTTGCCTGCTCGGTGATCGGCTCGTACCCTTCTTCAAGACCAGCATATCGCTTGACCCGGATGACGGCCGCCGGGTATCGATCCCGCGACACCTGTGGATCAATCAGTGCTCGTACGCCGCCAAACACCTGCTGGCTGATGTTGTAATACGGCAGCATGTTCGCGCGATTGAGCTCCGATGAGCGCATGCTGTCCTCAACCGCCTTGATCAGTATCTGGATATCCTGGCGCACGATGGGATGCGCTTCCTTTTCGAGCCGGAGTTTGAGCTCCGCCAACAACGTCGCCGAATCGGCCATGCCGCGCTCGTAGATATTCGGGCCGAGGTCCGTAACCGCTTCGTCAAAGCCGTCGATTCCGAGGCTGCCGGCACCCTCCGGGCTGTATTTGGACAGCGCCTCCAGAACAACAGCCGCGTGCGCATTGCTGAGCGCTACCCAGTCCTTGTCCTTTGCTGCCGATCCGCTGCTGCTGAAAATCGTTGCGACGATCAGCGCCGCTGCCCAATGTCGTAGACTCATTTGCTGGCTCCGGTGTGTTCCAGGGATTATTCGGTATAGATGCCGCAAGCAGGAATTCGGATGCACGCACGATGGAAATTTTCGCCTTCCGCTTGAATTTCCCTCGAAAGGGCCGTGTTCTCTGTTACTGGCACATCTTGAAGGGCGCGATTATGCAGGAATTTCCACACCACTACTCGGTAACGGCCTCGTTGAACCCGGACAGCAATGTCGAGTTGTCGAGCAATGGACTTACTACGCTGCAATCCGCGGCGCCCGCAGAATTTGGCGGACCGGGCGATCAGTGGTCCCCGGAAACCCTTCTCATTGCTGCTGTCGCCGACTGTTTTGTGCTGTCTTTCAAGGCTATTGCCAGGGCATCCCGTTTCGGCTGGTCGGCGCTGCAATGTGCAGTGCAGGGCAAGCTGGATCGCACGCCGAGCGGCACTCAGTTCACGTCATTCGATATCGTTGTGAAATTGACCGTTCCGGCCGGCAGCGATGAGACGAAAGCCCGCAAGTTATTGCAGAAGGCGGAGCACGCCTGCCTGATCACCAATTCTCTCAAGGCCATGCCGGATCTGCAGGCCGATGTGCTGTTCGATACTTGATGAATATACTTGAAAAAGAATCCTTAGCTATATGATTTATATGCCTTTTTGTTGCCAATTTCGGCATCTGATTGTCATTTGCGCGCTGGCATTGGTGTGCGCGTGCGCCAGCCAGACGGAGTTTCTGAACAGCGATCGTATCGAACGACGCTTCGGCAGTTATGGCGTCGAGGTGCTGTGGGCCGATGACGCCCAGAGAATTTCCAACCTGTACAGCAATGAAGCCGATGGCCGGATTTGTCGAACCTTCGCCGTTGTCCGTTTCGAGTTGCCGCTCGATACACGCATTGAAGTCGAACACAGTCAGGTCGTTGCGGGCGCATCGATTGGCCAGGTTTTTCGTGGAGCAGGTTGGCGCATCGACAAAACAAGCCTGGAATTCGGCACCGCGCGCGCTGCCGATTTTCCCGACCTGCCAATGATGATGCGTATTCAGCCGACCACCGTACTCGCGACCTACGAGTACCGATTCGACGTCATCAGGGACGGGCTGCGCATTCCCTACGCAACCATCACCGAGTTCTACCACCCCGACTACCTGTCGCTGACCGAGCTGCAGGCAATGCCGCATTGATCCGTTGATCCCGTTGCACGGAGTGAATCGCCGGCGGCCGGTTGGCCAGCCAATGGATTCCGACTAAACTCAAGCAAACGTCAATTTGACGAAACGCCAACGTAAGGAATGAGTCATGACCGGGAAACGCAGGCTGATTGCATTAACAACGATTTCACTGATCCTCGGATGGGGTATCTCGACTGCGCAGCAGCAGGCCGCAAGCGATCAGGCAGCGGTATGGTCGGTCATCGAAGACCAGTGGGAACGCAATGAACGTGGCGACAACAAGTGGATCGACGAACTGCTGGTCGCCGATTTCGTCGGCTGGCCGAATGAATCCCCGGCACCGCGGACCAAGTCTTCAGTTCGCATGTGGGACGAATTTTCGTCGAAACAAACCGAAACCCTGGAGCATGAGCTGTACCCGTTGTCGATTGTCGTGCATGGTGACATGGCAATCGCGCATTACCTCTATACGAGCGCAACTCGTCAGAAAGGCGCTGAGTTAAAGATTTCCAACGGCCGCTATACCGACGTTTTGGTGCGTGACGACGGCGTCTGGAAATTCATTTCCTGGCACGGCGGCGACGACGACTGACCAGCGACCGGGTCGCTGGCCGCAGTCACGGCGACGGGCGCCAGCGAGCCCGCCGTTGCGGCGACCCGGACCACCACACGTTTCCTGCTTTCGAGTATCAGCAGGTTTCCCGCGATGACCAGCGCAATGCCGCCGAAGATCGACAGGCGCGGCTCCAGCCCTTCGAAAAAGAAGGAGATAACCAGCGCGACAACGGGAAACATCACCATTGCGTAGCCGGCGCGGTGTGCACCGATGCGTCCGAGCAATGTCAGGTAAGCACCGAACGCAATAACGGATCCGAAAATACTGAGATATAGCAACGAGACGACATAGGAAAGCGAAGCCTCGAAAGTAAATTCCAGTCCCTGCGCCAGTGCAATCGCACCGGTCAGGATTGCCCCGTACAACATGCCCCACGCATTGGATTGCATGATCGGCAGACCCTGGCTTTGTGCGCTTTGCGAGGCCATGTTGCCTAGCGATGCAATGTAGGCGCCAACCACGCAGATCGATGTGCCAAACAGCGTCGCGTCAGAGAACGAAAACTCGCCGATTTGCGGAAGAAACAGCACCGCGATACCGGCAATGCCAAGAACCGAACCAATCAGCACGCGCCAACCGGCACGAACACCGAAAAAAATCCGGGCGTTGAGAATGTTCATCCACAACATGGTGGAAAATGCGATGGCCGAAAGCGCCGATGTGATGTACTGCTGTGCGTAGTACGTCAACACGTAGTTCAGACAAAAAAGCAGCAGGCCGAGAAGCATGAAGCTTCTGTGCGCGCCCAGTTCGAATTTCAGATTCAGGCCGCGGGCACGGCACCAGGCGAACAGCAGCAGCGAAGCCAGCACGTAGCGATAGAATACCGATACCTCTGGCGCTACCACGCCCAGCTGGAATTCGATGGCGATCCACGTGGTACCCCAGACGGCCACGGTTACGATGTAAAGCGCCAGGTTGCTCACGCTCCGACACTGCCTGAGGCAGATTTGCACATATCTCCACGCTGCGCACGGAGCCGCTTTCCGGCCTGACGGTTTTCACGGACTTCAAGTGCATCATGCAACAGGCGCGTGCGAACGCCCCGGTAGTGGTGCAGTCGCAGCGCCGGGCCGCCCAGCAAGCTTAATGCCCTGTGCCAAAGCTGACGGCTGTCCCCGGCTGCATGCGTCAAGCTGACCTCTGATCCGCCCGTTTCATCGTGATGTCGTTTGCTGTGCATGGCTCCGTGCTGGCTCGAATCGGCCGAATTCAGGCTTGACTATACTGGCAGGATGAAACTATAACAGTGGCAATTTTGTGAAAATGTAATGTGAACAGTTATGCTCGCAGTCGATAAGGGAAACGGCGATTACCTGTACCGTCAAGTCATTGATCTGATTGCAGAAAATATCGAGACCGGGACGCTGAAGCCAGGCGATCGTTTGCCCTCGCTTCGGCGCATGAGCAAGCGCATAGGTGTCAGTGTTCCAACGGTTCGCCAGGCTTACGTCGAACTGGAGCGCCAGCGCCGCGTCGAGTCGCGCCCACAGTCCGGGTTTTATGTGCGGGGCGTGAAGTTGAACGATATCGTGCGTCCCGCGCCGCGCTTTCGCCGCAATGCCAAGCCCTCGCTGGTCCGTGGCAGAAGCCTGATGGACCGCGTTTACGAAGGACTCTACCAGCCGGGTGTCGTTCCGCTGGGAATTGCGAATCCATGCATGGCGCGCCCCGCGGCCAAAGCCCTGAACCGCGCAATGAAACGCGTCATGTCGCGAGCCGAAGATCGCAGCCTGGCTTACGCGCCGACCATCGGAGAACCCGGGCTCCGGCGACAAATCGCCTTTCGCCAGCTCGACACGCTGGGCAGTCGCGTGGATCCTGATGATATCTGCATCACCAACGGCGCCCAGGAGGCTTTGTTGCTGGCGCTGCGCTGCGTCGCGCAGAAGGGCGATGTGATCGCAGTCGAATCCCCGACCTACCACGGCTTGCTCGAATTGATCGACAGCCTCGGCATGCTGGCGATTGAAGTGGAGACCTGTCCGGAAGAAGGCGTCATGCTCGATGCGCTGCGAAAAACACTGGACACACACCCCGTGCGGGTTTGCATGTTCTCGACAACGCTGTGCAACCCGCTCGGGGTATCGATGCCCGAGGAAAAGCGCAGGGAGCTCGCGGAAATCATCGATCAACGCGACATCGTACTGATCGAAGACGATGTCTACGGTGAACTGCTGTTCGACGGCCACCGTCCTAAACCGGTTGAAGCTTATTCCCGCAGCGGGCGGGTGATGACTTGCGGGTCTTTCTCCAAAACCGCTGCGCCGGGTTACCGTATTGGCTGGCTCTTGAGCGGTCAATACCGGGACAAAGTCAATCGTTTGAAGCGATCCTATTCCTGTTCTTCGGGTCTATTGCAACAATTGACCCTGGCCGAATTCATGGCCGGCGGCGACTATGACCGCTACCTGAAATCGCTGCGCCCGGTCCTGCAGACGAATGCCGAGCGCATGCGCGGCCTGGTTGCGGAGCATTTCCCGCGGCAAACCCGCACCTCGAAACCCGTCGGCGGTTCCGTACTGTGGGTGGAACTGCCGGAGTCAGTGGATTCCGAGGAATTGTTCGAAGCCGCAATTTCGGCCGGCATCAGTATTGCGCCCGGCTCCATTTTTTCCCCATGCCGCCGCTACCGGAACTTCGCGCGCCTCAGCTTTGGTCACCAGTGGTCGGACGACATTGACGCAGCGGTCGGCTGGCTGGGAAAAAAGGTCCGGCAAATGCAATAGGCCAGGCAGGTTAAGGGCCTGTTCAGGTAGTGGTGCCTACTATTCGGTCACGATCACTGAATTGCGCCGGTTTTGGCGCAGATAGCCAGGAGGCTGTTATGGACAGGCAATCGTGGAAAGTCAGGCTCATGGGCAGCGTGTTGGTTGCGGCCCTGGGCACATTGAGCGGCGCTTCGCCAGCGATGGCGCAGGTGCCCGTCGACGCAAACGGCAATCCGCTGAGCAGTTCAGCCGCGCTCGATTCTACCGTGCGAGACGCCGGCGACTTTGACGCCCCTGCCCTGCTGGGTCCCGCGGAGCTCGAAGAGCTGGTCGGCCCGGTCGCCCTGTATCCGGACGATCTGCTCGCAATTGTCCTTCCCGCATCAACGTATCCGCTGGAAATTGTTCAGGCGGCGCGCTTCCTTGAGCAGTACGAGAAAGATTCGTCATTGCAGCCGGACGAAGACTGGGACGAGTCCGTTACGGCACTGCTGAATTATCCGGAAGTATTGCGGATGATGGATGAGGACATTGACTGGACCTGGCAACTCGGCGATGCGGTGGTCAATCAGCAGCCGGACGTCATCAACGCAGTCGAATCGTTTCGCGACCGGGCTTACGCTGCCGGCAACCTGAAATCCGACAAATACCAGACGGTCAACAATGACGACGGCATCATCGAGATCGTGCCGGTCAACGACGAAATCATTTACGTTCCCTACTACGAACCGGAACGAGTTGTGGTTCGCCAGGTTACGCCCGTCTACTACTATTATCCGCGTCCCTACCCGGTCTATTACTACCCGTACCCGGTCGGCTACTCGTTTTACAACGGCTACTTCTGGGGCGTGACCACGGCCTACCGCATTGGCTGGACAAGCCACAACCTGCATGTCCACCACTACAGTTACTGGGGTCATCCCTACTACGGCCACAGTTACTACGGCCACTACTACCGTCGCCCCAGCGTGCACATCTATAACCGCTGGTACGTTAACAACTCGACGCACTACTCATCGAATCGCCATCGCGACGGCGACTACTGGCGTCCGAGATCGCATGCGGGCACGCGGCCCGGACAATACAGTTCAAGAACGCGCAGTTACCGCGATCGCGACGTGTCTCGCCGGGATTCGGTCGGCAGCGATGCCGTCCGCTATTCTGCCGGGAACCGCACCGTACAAACATCGCGAGGCAATAACTGGCAGAACGACCGGTCGCAGCACAGTAGCGACGCAAACCGGCAGTCTCGCAGCGAGCCGATCCGCTTTCGCGAACGCCCCGAAGCACGCAGCGACGACCGTGCCGAATCGCGAGCCGGTTCGCGCACTTCGGCAGATAACGTCCGGCAACCGGTCACGACAAGCAACAATGCAACTCGCGAACCTTATATACGCGATCGCGTGAATCGCCCGCAGCCGGTGGTACGACGGGACGATACGTTGAACCGGCCGCCCAGGTCCGACGCTGCGCGGCAGGCACCGCAACAGCCTCGTCGTGAATCTTCTGCAGACGCCAGGCCGCAACGCGCCGCAGAAAGCCGCGACAGTCAGCGGGCGCCAAGAAGCGGAGAAACCAGGTCTGAGAATCCAACCCCACCGGCCGCTGCGCAGAATCGTCGCGAGAACCGCAGCGCCGCCGACCGGCAATCACAAGCCTCAACGCGCGATTCGCAGCAGTCGAGAAGCAGCCGCAGGCGGTAGGCGAAATCTGGAGTGCGTCAGCAACTCCGGCAGACTCCCCGGTCAGGCCGGAGTTTTGTGAAGAGCCGGGCGAATGTTTTCACTCTTTCGCATCGCCCGGCTCTTCCTTTTCGTCAGTCTCCGACGAGACATCAATGAAGTCGTCTGACGACAATCTCCAGGCGATGTAGAACACGCCGCTGGCAGCCAGCACGCCTAGGAAAATCAGGATCAGCATCAGCAGGTTCATTGCCGCTGATGATAGCACCGCAGCCCGGATACCCGGGGCTAATCTCCGACCTCTCTCTGCTTCGGAAGCCGGCCGGCCTTGCGCAGGGCCTCGCGCAAAACGAACTCGATCTGCGCGTTCAGGGAACGCAGATCGTCATTCGCCCAGCGCTGCATTGCAGCCAGCGTTTTCTCGTCGATGCGCAGCGCGAACGGTTTTCGAGCGCTCATGAGCAGTGGGACTTTTTCGGCGTAAGCCTGTGCACTTCTCTTGCTGCGCTCAGGTGTAAAGCGAACCGGTATTAAGCACTGGCCGGGCACTCTCCTCGCTGCACAGAACCGTCAGCAGATTGCCTACCATTGCTGCTTTTCGCTCTTCGTCGAGCTCCACGATGTTTCCGGCAGCGAGTTGCTGCAAGGCCATTTGCACCATGCCGACGGCTCCGGCAACGATCTGCGTACGGGCCGCGATTACTGCCGACGCCTGTTGTCGCCGCAACATTGCGTGCGCGATTTCCGGTGCATAGGCCAAGTGACTGATGCGAGCTTCGATGACGCTGATGCCGGCTTCCTCCAGCCGTTCCTGGATTTCCTCGCGAAGTGCACCAGCGATCTCGGCGGGATGGCTGCGCAAAGCGATTCCGTCCCCTTCATGGGGTTCATAGGGGTAGGACGTAGAAAGATTTCGCAATGCAGATTCACTCTGGATGTGTACGAACTCCTCGTAGTCATCTACCTCGAATATGGCCTCGGCCGTGTCGAAAACCTTCCACACGACCACTGCTGCGATCTCGATAGGACTGCCAAGCGAATCGTTGACCTTCAGCTTGCCGCTCTCGAAATTCCGCACGCGGGTCGACACCTTGGTCTTGGCATAGAAAGGATTTGCCCACCGCAGGCCGGGGTCGCGCGCCGTTCCCACATAGCTACCGAACAACTGCAGAACCTTTGCCTCGTTCGGGTGCACCATGAAAAATCCGGCCCACAATATCAGCACGACCATGAGCAGGATCATCGCGACGATAATGCCTGCCACCGACTGCTCTCGCGCAGCCAGATAGACCAGGTAGCCGCTGACAAACTGTGCTACCGCCAAGACAACAAGCATCGTGTATCCGGAGGATACTTTTCTCGCAACTTCCCGGGTCATAGTGACCTCCCTGCGTGAATCGGAAAAACCATTCAAAGTGATATTATTTTGATATCACATGCGAAAAATAGCAAGGACATACGCGAAATTGCCAGTGCCGGCCGGCCGTTTACCGGGCTTATGTAAAACAGCAACCCCGTTCAGGGGCAAGACGGCTCGCTGTTCAGTAATTCGATTTCGGCAGCGCTCGGCGTCATGCCGTCGTCGCCACCGGAATCAAACATGACCCGCCAATCGCCGTCGTCGTTCCTGCGCCAGGTGGAAATGAAATGTCCCCAGGACACTGTGATTTCGCCATTCTCGCCCGTTCGAAGAGACCGGTAGGGACCCCGGCTGAGCCCCAGCCGGCCATCCGCTGAAACTTCGGTAATCGCTGGCCGCCAACGCATTGCGGGTCCATCGGAACGGAATACCGCCCCCCAGGCGGCGGCAATTTCCTCCTTGCCCCTCGCCACAATATTGTTCGCAAATCTCGCATCCGGATCCACGAAACGGAGAAATGCCGGCAGGTCGCGCCTCTCGGCTGCACGGCTGAATTCGGTCTCGGCGCACACCAGCAACTGTGTCAGATCTGACCTGCCGTCAGGGACAGTTGCGGCCAGCAGCGATGCGGGAAACAAGAGGCAAGCTCTGAAGAAGTTCTCTGTGGAAGGCATACCTTGTACTCCGGTTGATGAAAGACATTCGACCCGCATCGATTCGCCTTGTTCAGGCCGCAAGTTCATTCAATTTTCTATTGCTGGCACGGTCAAGGACAGGCTACCGTGCTGGCAGATCTGCATACGAGAGTGGTTGTTAGCTTGAACTCGCGAAAAGACAGTGCACAAGTGCCGGAGAAGTCACTCGACCCGGATGACTGGGAAGAATTTCGCGCGCTCGGACATCGTGCGCTCGACGACATGGTCGACTACCTCCGGACTGTGCGTCAGCGCCCCGTTTGGCAGCCGCTCCCCGAATCCTCAAAGGCTCTGTTTTCCGCGCCGCTACCGGACGAGCCCACGCCGGCAGCGGACGTTTACGAACGCGTTCGTGAAGACATCCTCCCCTACCCGACCGGGAATATTCATCCGCGATTCTGGAGTTGGGTCGGCGGCACCGGGACACCCACGCAACTGATCGCCGACATGGTGATCTCGACCATGAACGCGGCGGGACTGGGCTTCGACGAGGTCGCCTCGACTCACGTCGAAATCCAGTTGCTCGACTGGCTGAAACAAATGCTCGATTACCCCGGGGATGCCAGCGGCCTGCTCGTCAGCGGCGGCTCCATGGCCAACCTGGTCGGACTCGCCGTGGCAAGAAACCATACGGCGGGCAGCGATTTGCGAACGCTCGGTGTCAGTTCGACCGGCCGCCCCAGGCAGATGTTTTACGCGTCTTCGGAATCGCACTCGTCCGTGCGCAAGGCGATCGAGTTGATGGGACTGGGCAGCGACTCCCTGCACACCATTCCCGTACGAAAAGACTTCACGATTGATGTCGAGGCGCTGCTTGCAGCCATAAAGTCTGACAGCGCAGCGGGCCATCAGCCCGCCTGCCTCATCGCAAATGCCGGCACTGTTAACACCGGAGCGATTGACCCGCTTGTCACGCTCGCAGATATCGCCGCAGAGCACGGGCTCTGGTTGCATGCGGATGCCGCTTTCGGCGCGTTCGTCAGAATGTCTGCACGATCCCGCGAACTTGTTGCCGGTCTGGAACGTGCCGACTCTCTCGCATTCGATCTGCACAAATGGCTGTACGTGCAGTACGACTGCGGCTGCGTGCTGGTCAAGAACCAGACGGCCCACAGGAACACTTTTTCCGTGCTGCCGTCTTACCTCAGGAACCTGGATCGCGGACTGGCATCCGGACCTTTGAATTTTTCGGAATACGGCGTGCAGTTGTCGCGATCTTTCAAGGCGCTGCGGGCATGGATGGGACTGAAAACCGAAGGATCGAAGCGGTACGGGGAACAGATCGAACAGAACATCGCTCAAGCCCGGTATCTATCGGATCTCGTTGAGCAACACCCGAACCTCGAATTGCTGGCTCCGACATCGCTCAACATTGTCAACTTTCGTTTTATCCACCAGGGCCTCGGCCCGAAAGAACTCGACAAACTCAATGCAGAGGTGCTGATGACTTTGCAGGAGCGAGGAATAGCGGCGCCGTCGTCGACAGTGCTAAATGGAAATTTCTCGATTCGCGTGGCCAACTGCAATCATCGCAGCCGGCGCGAGGATTTCGATCTGCTGGTAGCTAGCGTCGTCTCGATTGCCCAGGAAGTCACGGCGGCCGGCTGAGAACCTCGCTGCGCCAATCCGGGAATCCGGCTAATCGCCAAACGTTTCGCGGAGAAGCGCCTGCAACCTTGCCCAGCTGTCCTGGTCCGCGGCTTCGTCGTAGCGCAGCGGCAAATCGAATTCGACTCCGACTTCGGTCGCCCCCGGATTCGTGAAGCTGTGCATTACGCCTGGGTATGTCACGAATTCCAGATCGACGCCAGCCGCCTCCATTTCCCGATTGAACGCATCCACTTCGGCTTGCGGAACAAAGGGATCGGCCCCACCGTGCGCAACCAGCATACGTCCCTTGAATGCGCCCGGCTCCGCAGGTGACTCGGTGCCCAGGCTGCCATGAAAGCTGGCGACGACGTCGAGGTCTGTACCTTTCCGTGCCATGTGCAACACGACCGCACCACCGAAGCAATATCCGATAGCGGCAATTTTTTCGGGGTCCGTGCTCGAGTGATCTTGCAGCACCGACGAGGCGGCGAGAAAACGCGCTTCGGCGGCTTGCAAATCGGCAAGCGCTTCCATCATGAATTTCTGCGCGTCTGATGGGTGTGCTGCCTGCTTTCCGTCTCCGTACATATCCAGTGCAAACGCGGTGTAACCCAATCCGGCCAGCATTCGCGCCCTTTCGCGAACATACTCGTTGTGCCCCCACCATTCGTGGACGACCAATACACCGGGCCGAGCTCCACTCCTTGCTGCATCGTATGCAAGGTAGCCTTTGAGCTGGACCCCACCGGATTCGTAGCTCACTTCTTCGCCGCGAATATCGGGCGCCACGGTGTCAGAAGGCATCGGATCCGTCGTTGACGGCGCGTCATTTCCCTGGCCGCAAGCGCTCAGCAGTATTGCTGCAATGAAAATACAGGACTGGCGTTGGAATGACATGGCTGGACCTCGCTCGAACATTCGGGATTGCGGAAATCAGGCGCGAGTTTAGCAATATTTTCGGCAGCCGACAGCGCCTGCAATAACCGTGAACCTTCGGGCGAGCCGGCAATCCAACTGCCGCATTAGAGCCGTGTTTCGCCTATAATCCGCAGCCATGAAAAGCCTCGTCGCCGAACTTCGAAGACGCAACGTCCTGCGCGTTGCTGCCGCTTACGCCCTGGTGGCCTGGATCATCATCGAAGCGGGCTCTGTGTTATTGCCGACATTCGGCGCATCCGAGCGAGTATTCCAGCTGTATGTCATCGCCGTCATTGCCGGTTTCGTTATCGCAATTGTGTTCGCCTGGATATTCGAGGTAACACCGGACGGAGTTCGGCTGGACAGGAATGTCGACCGGACAAGCCCGGTCGATCCTGCGTCGGGCCAAAAACTGAATTATGCACTAATTGCACTGCTCGTTATTGCACTCGCCGTATCGATCACATTCAACGTAACTGGAATTCGCGACAGCGAGCCAGGAGTCGCGGCAGATATCAAGTCGATTGCGGTCCTGCCTTTTACCAGCCGCAGCAGCGACCCGGAGAATCTGCTTTTTTCCGATGGTATACACGATGACTTGCTGACCAGGCTCGCCAATATCAAGGCGCTGAAAGTCATTTCGCGCACATCGGTCATGGAATACCGCGATACAACCCGAAACCTGAGGCAAATCGCGGCAGAGCTTGGTGTGCAAGCCATTCTGGAGGGCGCGGTACAGCGGATCGGTGACGATGTGCGTATCAACCTGCAGTTGATAGATGCGCGAACGGATGAACATGTGTGGGCGAAGACTTTTGACCGGCAATTGACCATGCAAAACATTTTCTCGATACAGAGTGAAGTTTCGGAGTCGGTTGCGGCTGCGCTGCAGGCAACGCTATCGCCGGACGAGCAGGTGCGAATGGCAGTGATTCCAACAACGGATCTGCGCGCATATCGCCTGTACAAGGAAGCCAAGAATAATTTGTACAAACGCCTTCTCGAAACGACGAGGACAGCGCGTGAGCAGTTTCAGGAAGCGATTGCGCTTGATCCCCGCTACGCGGATGCGCACGCAGGACTGGCAGAGGCCAACCTATTGCTGTGGATCAATCACGCGGATCTTTCGGAAGAGGAGGCAACCCGGGCAGCGCAGGAAAGCATCGACAATGCTCTGGCGCTGGATCCAAACCTGGCCGACGCCTACGCTATTCTTGGCCTGATGAATTCCAGCCAGTGGTCGCACACGCGTATTGGTACAAAAAATCTGGACGCGGAAGCCGCATTTCGCAGAGCCATCGCGCTGAATCCGAATCATGCGAGCGCCTACATGTGGTTCGCGTCGCTTCGGGATACCGAAGAGCGGCTTGACGAAGCAATCGAGCTGTACCAGAAGTCGATGGAGCTTGATCCGCTTGGACGTATTCCCTATTCCAACCTGCCAATGATCTACGCCAAGCGGGGCCAGTCCGACGAGGCGATGCGCCTGTGGCTGGAGGCCGTACGCATTCATAATGACTGGCCAACCATTCACGAATACATTGCCATTCAGCTTTGGGGAATGGGACGACTCGATGAAGCCTACGCGTGGCACGAAAAAGCGGAAAGGCTCAGCGGCGGTATCAGAATCGCCGGCAATATGAAGCTCGGCGTTCTCGCCGAGATAGGCGAGTACGATCGGGCACGGGCCGAGCTCGACAGCATTCCGACATCCGATCCCTTTTATCCATTGGTCGGCGCATTCCATGTATTACTGGATGGGAAGTTTGGCGAAGCACATGCACAGTTCGCCGATGCAATCGACAGCGGCCGCGTACCTGCAAAATACATTTACAAGATCGCCGGAGATGCCGCCCTTCTCTCCGGCAATCTCGAGTCAGCGAAAAGGTGGACACTGCAAGCCAATCCGATTCTTGCCAGCGATGCCGAATTCACTATCGACCGATACACTGCCCGGGATGTCGTCAGACTTGCCTATATCGAGCAGCGGCAAGGCAATGACGAGACGGCATTCAAGCTGCTGTCGTCGGTGCTGGAGCTGGTCGAGTCGCTGCCTCGCCTGGGTACTTTCGGTTTCGGTATTCTCGATGTGCAAATTTACGCGCTCCTAGGTCGCAAGGAAGACGCGTTGGCGGCATTGCGGGACGCGATCGACCAGGGTTTTCGGGGTACGATCTTCTTCGACAGCTGGACGATCGACATGGATCCTTACCTCGAAAGCGTGCGCGGCGACTCGCGATTCCAGCGCATGAGCGACGAGCTCGACGGCTATCTGCGTGTCATGCGCGACCGGCTGATTCAGGCCGAAGAAGCGAGCAATCTCGACAGTCTTCGGGCAAAGGTCGAATCGACCTGAGTGTTTTAATGACGCGATTACGCCATTTTTTGTTGTTGTTTCTGCCAACCTGCGGATTGATCGCATCCTGCGACAACGCACCGCCACCACCGGCGGATAGGGTGTATCTCAATGGCGCGGTTTACACGTTTGACGAGGAGCGCCGCAAGGTCGAGGCAATCGCCATCCGGGATGGCGTGATCGTCTTCGCCGGGTCTTCCACAGCGGCAGCCCGATTCATCGATGAGCAGACCGAAGTGACTGACCTTGCACAACGGATGCTGATGCCCGGATTTCTCGACAGTCACGCCCATGTGCTGGCGGCAGGACTGGGCAAGGCAGGTTGCAATCTCGAGGACGAGCGGGATCCGGACCTGATCCGGGAAATACTGGAAGCCTGCGCTGGAAGCGGCGATGCGGAACCGGATGAATGGGTTACAGGTTCACGATGGGCATTGGCGGCTTTTCCCAACGGTCGTCCACCGGTGGCCTGGCTTGACGAGATCTTTGCTGGCAGGCCCGCCTACTTCGTCGATTCATTCGGACACAGTGCCTGGGTCAGCTCGCGCGCATTGCACATTGCCGGCATCGACAGAAGTACCAAGGATCCCGAGCAGGGCGTAATCGAACGGGATGGGCGCGGTAATGCAATCGGAGTGCTGCGTGACGCAGCAATGGAACTGGTCGCACGTCACATTCCACCTGCAACGCCTGCGGAACTTGCCGCGGCAATCAGAACCGGTCTTGCCGATGTCCGGCGATTCGGCATAACAGCGTATACCGAGCCGGGACTTGCGGAGCGGCACCTCAGGGCCTACAAGGCAGCGGACGAAGCGGGAAAACTGACGGCTCGCGTATTCGCTTCAATGTCTCCGATCGGCTGGGATGCCGGAAAATTCGGCAATGACATCTATGACCTCATCGCCAAACGCGACGCATTTCGTGGCAAGTATCTGAATCCCGATTCGATCAAGGTCTACATCGACGGCGTGATCGAAACGGAAACATCCTTCATGCTGCAGCCCTACACCGATGGCGGAAACTTTCCGCCCTTCTACGCCGCCGAAGAACTGGCAGTGCTGTTTCAGAAGCTGGATGCCGAGGGCTTGCAAATCCATACGCACGCGATCGGCGACGCGGCAATTCGGTCGGCACTGGATGCCTACGAACACGCTGTTACAGTCAATGGGCCAAGCGACAACCGCCACCAAATCGTGCATCTGCAGCTTATTGACGACGAAGACATTCCACGTTTCGGCGAGCTGCATGTAGCAGCTGATTTTCAGTGCATGTGGTGTTACCCGGATGAATACATCGAAGTAGCCATCGGCCTCGTGGGTAAAGACCGGGTCGACAGGTTCTACCCGGTTGCCGCTGTGCTGAAAGGCGGCGGGCTGATTATCGGTGGCAGCGACTGGGACGTGTCGTCGCTGAACCCCCTGGACGCGATCGAAACGGCGATTACCAGGAAGAATCCGTTCACTAACGAGGGACTGGAACTCGGTTCCGGTCAGGGCGTAGACCTGCAGACCGCACTCGAAATGTATACGCGAAACGCATCGCGTGTCATGCGACTGGATGCTTTAACCGGTTCACTCGAGGTCGGCAAACGCGCGGACCTGATCGTTCTGGACCGGGACCTCTTCGATATTCCGACGTCGGAGATCAACGAGGCGCGCGTGCTGCAGACATTGATGGATGGCGTCGAGGTGTATACCGATAAAGCGTTCTGAAGATCTGATCTCGCGCAGAGCGCACCTTTTTTCGCTAGCGCCGCGATGACCTTGCGCATGGAAATCCCTATACTGCCGTGCTTGCCGTCGGCAGCCACAAATACGAAAAAGGAACAAGCATGAATTTCCGCTCAATGACTGCGTCTCTGCTGGTACTTGCAATCGCTGCCTGCGGTTCACCGGAGAAAGAACCCGCCGCGGAAGCGGCCGCTGGCAACATTACGGCGCGCGCGCAAGACATTGCGAAAAAGTCCATCATCATCGACACACATATCGATGTTCCCTACCGGCTGGAAGAAAAATGGGAGGACGTGACAAAGGCTACTGAAAGTGGTGACTACGACTATCCGCGGGCAGTCGCCGGTGGATTGAATGCGCCGTTCATGTCGATCTACACGCCCGCCGAGCTCGAGGCGGAGGGACGCTCGAAGGGCGTCGCCGAAGAACTGATCGATCTGGTCGAAAAAATTGTTGCAAGCAATCCTGCAAAACACGCGATTGCACGCTCGCCGGACGATGTGGAAGAACAGTTCAGGCGAGGAATCGTCTCCCTCCCCCTGGGCATGGAAAACGGCTCGCCGATCGAGGGTGACCTGGCCAACCTCCGGCATTTTTACGATCGGGGTATACGCTACGTTACGCTGGCGCACGGACTATCCAATCACATTTCCGACTCGTCCTACGACGACAACCGGCAATGGGGCGGCCTGAGCGAATTCGGGGTGGAAGTCGTCGCCGAAATGAACCGGCTTGGCATTTTGGTCGACATAAGCCATGTCTCGGACGAGGCATTCTGGGATGTCATGGAAGTCACCAAAGCACCGGCGATAGCTTCGCATTCGTCCGCCAGGCATTTCACTCCGGGATGGGAGCGCAATATGGCAGACGACATGATCGTCCGCCTTGCGCAAAATGGCGGTGTCATCATGATCAACTTCGGCTCTGCCTTTATCAGTCAGGCAGCCTGGGAGTACGGTACGGCGCGTCGCGAAGCGTATGCTGAATATCGCGAGGCCAACCAGCTGGAAGCCAGCGACGACCTGGAGAAATCGTTCAACGAAAAGTACGCGTCCGAACACGGCGAATATCCTTTTGCAACGCTGGACCAGGTACTGGATCATTTCGATCACGTCGTCAAATTGACGAGCGTAAGCAACGTAGGCATCGGCTCGGACTACGATGGTGTCGGCGACAGCCTTCCGATCGGACTGAAAGATGTGTCCAGTTATCCGAACCTGGTTGCCGGCTTGTTGCGCCGCGGCTACAGCGAAGAAGACATACGAAAAATCCTCGGTGGAAACCTGTTGCGCGTATGGCGTGAAGTTGAAGCAGTGGCGACAACGCTGTGAAAATGAAGCTGATCCTGTCGGGAGTTTCATGATGTCGAAGTTCGCTCGTTTCGCAATGCGTGGCCTGCTCCCGCTGTTGGCCCTGCTGATTGCCTCTTGCGGGAACAAGGATGCCGACTACGACATCATTCTTCGGGGCGGCACAATCTATGACGGGCTGGGCAACGACCCGATCGTCGCGGACCTGGCCATTTCCGGCGACCGGATTGCGGCCATAGGAGATCTCCGCGAATTCACGGCGCACCATGCCTATGACGCGCGTGGCAAGGCAGTCGCGCCCGGCTTCATCAATATGCTGTCCTGGGCGACGGAATCACTGCTCGAGGATGGCCGCGGCATGAGCGACATCATGCAAGGCGTCACACTCGAAGTGATGGGTGAAGGCGAGTCCATGGGCCCGCTGAATGCCGACATGAAAAAGGAAATGCTGGCACGCCAGGGCGACATCCGGTTCGATATCACGTGGACCACGCTCGGTGAGTATCTCGACCATCTGGCCACACGAGGCATATCGCCGAATGTCGCCTCGTACGTCGGCGCCACGACGGTCCGGATCCACGAGATCGGTTACGAAAATCGACCGCCGACCGCCGAGGAACTTGCGCGCATGCAGGATCTGGTTCGGCAGGCAATGCGCGAAGGCGCGCTCGGCGTAGGTTCATCACTGATCTATGCGCCTGCCAGCTTTGCCGACACGAACGAACTCATTGCCCTGGTTCAGGCTGCTGCCGAGTACGACGGAGCCTATATCTCGCACATCCGGTCCGAGGGTGATCGCCTGCAAGAAGGCGTTCAGGAGCTGATAAAAATTTCCAGCGTGACTGGTGCACCGGCAGAGATCTATCACCTCAAGGCAGCAGGTCGGGAGAACTGGCACAAGCTCGATAAGGTATTCGAGCTGATCGAAAGCGCACGCAGTGCCGGGCTCGAGATCAGCGCCGACATCTACACCTACCCGGCCGCGGCAACCGGGCTGGACGCTTCGATGCCCCTGTGGGTCCAGGAAGGCGGGCACGACAAATGGGTCGAGCGTCTGAAAGATCCGGAAATCCGCGCCCGGGTCGCCGCTGAAATGCAGCAAACAGGCGAAGGCTGGGAGAACCTGTTCATCCGCACGGGTCCGGAGAACATGATTCTGCTTGGTTTCAAAAATGCGGAACTGAAAGTACTGACCGGCAAGACCTTGCTCCAGGTTGCCGAGGAGCGCGGCACGACACCTGCCGAAACTGCGATCGACCTGGTCATCGAAGATGACAGCCGGGTCGGTGTGGGCTATGTGCTGATGTCGGAAGACAATGTTCGCAGGAAAGTAGCGAAACCCTGGATCAGTTTCGGCTCGGATGCGGGTGCACTCGCTGCGGAGGGTGCGTTCCTGCTGAGCAATCCTCATCCACGGGCTTACGGAACTTTTGCCCGAGTTCTTGGCAAATATTCGCGAGACGAGGGTGTTATCCCGCTCAAAGAAGCCATCCGAAGATTGACTTCCTTACCCGCTTACAACATCAACATCAGGCAACGTGGCGAGCTGACCGAAGGCTTTTTTGCTGACGTCATCGTATTCGATCCGGACAGGATTACCGATCACGCTACCTTCGAGGATCCACATCGCTATGCGACCGGGATGGACCATGTATTCGTCAACGGCGTGCATGTACTGAAATGGGGCGAACACACCGGCGCCATGCCCGGGCGGGTTGTGCGCGGCCCGGGCTGGGCAGGCTGGACCGCTGAAGAAGATAATCCGCTACTGATTCTCGAGGATGCGAGCTGATCGCATCCGACCCGGCTTGCGGCAATTTAAGCGCGAATTCTACCGAGTGCTATTCCCAGCAGCGTTGCTCCGATGCTAAGCACGGCAATAATGCCGGCGATTTTGCAAACGACGATAACGATCTCGACCATGACATGCCCTCCACTATCCCGAGGCATTCTGCGCGGCCGGTGCCGAATCTCTAATTCGTAAAACTACTTATCGCGGGCTTCGCGGTCAGAACGAAAACGGCCGTCTGTCAGCGGCCGACTGCCGCAAATAACGTTCGCGGAGTCGATCCTGCTTATACGGCGGAAACTCCTCGTGAATGATTCGCCGAACGTGATTCTCGGCAATCATCAACTTGTCGTTTGCGATTTTTTGCAGTGCACGTGCATCCTGCAGCACACCTTTTGCTTCCTGCAGTTCGCTCGGGCGAATTTTCGCAGACTCCTGCAACATCCGATCCAGTCGGGATTCGGCCTTCTCCGCAAACTTTCCGCTTTTAGCGGCCGCAAGCGATCTTTCCTGCAAATCCGTCAGGGCACGGCGCAACTGACCGAACGGAGATTGCCACAGACGCTGAAAGATTACATTCAGCACCACCGCCAGCAGAAGAACCGACGCTGCAAGCAGTCCCCAGTTGCGAATCAGGAAATCAGTGTCCATGAATCAGAATCTAGCAATTTTCAACTGCGGGAAATCTGCCCGGCGTCGCAAAAACGCATAGTCATCGCGGCCCGACCCGGCATTGGTTATCCTAGTGGCAGTTTTTCTCTGGTTTACAGGAATTCCATATGTTCAGGGCGCTTACAGCTTTCGCCGCAATCATGGTCGCTGCTCTGCCGGCTGCCGCACAAAATCACAGCTCTTATTACACCGCCGACTACCAGGTAACGGCGCTTGAGATCTATCGCGACATTATTGCCATTCGTTCGGCAGCCGGCCATGGAAAGGTACCGGATTTGGCGAATTACCTCGCAGAGCGATTTCGCGAAGGCGGTTTTGACGACGAAGATGTGCAGGTACTGCCGCTTGCCCTGTCCACAGGAGAGAAAACAGCATCGCTGGTTGTACGCTACCGTGGTGACGGGTCATCGCGCCGCAAGCCAATCCTGCTGATTGGCCATATGGACATTGTCGATGCCCTGCCGCAGGACTGGGAACGGGATCCTTACACGCTGGTGGAGGAGGATGGCTACTTCTTCGGTCGTGGAACACTCGATGACAAGTTTGGGGTGACTACGCTCACTTCGACATTCCTGCGCCTCAGGGCGGAGGGTTTTACGCCGACGCGCGATCTCGTCATTGCATTCACCGGGGACGAAGAAACGCTACAGGAGACGATACGCGATCTGGTTACAACGCATCGCAACCTGACGGACGCCGAGTATGTCTTGAATGCCGATGGCGGCAGCGGTTTGCTTGATCACGACAACAACGCGAAGGCCTATTACATCCAGGCGGCGGAAAAAGCCTACGCCAGCTTCCAACTGACGATCCGGAATCCGGGTGGCCACAGCTCGATGCCGCGCAATGACAATGCCATATACGAGCTGGCAACCGTCCTGAAGAATATCGAGGCTTACCGGTTTCCTGTGCAGACCAATGACATCACACGTGTTTTTTTCGAAAAGATGGCCGCGATGACCCCCGGTGAAACCGGCGAGGCCATGCGACGTTTTGCGGCGAACCCGGACGATCAGGAAGCAATCGAGATCATCAGTCGTGATCCGGCCAAAGTTGGCATAACCCGGACGACCTGCGTCGCAACCATGCTGGCCGCCGGCCATGCGGAAAACGCATTGCCTCAGTCAGCGACAGCCACGATCAACTGCCGAATTTTTCCCGGAGTCGCCTTTGACAGCGTTAAACAGACCCTGGCTGAAGTATCGGGCAATTCAGAAGTCGAGATCGTGACGCTGGACGAACCCAGGGCCAGCCCTGCCTCCGAGCTCAACGAAGAAGTCGTCAGCGCCGTCACCGATGCCGTGCACGCTCGTTACCCGGGCATTCCGATCATCCCGTACATGGCCGCCTACGCGACCGATGGCCGCGAGACCCGGATTGCCGGCATGCCGACCTATGGTGTGATGGGCCTATTCATTCGCGAGGAAGACGAATTTTCACACGGCCTCAACGAGCGGGTTGCCGTACGCGAGTTTTACGGTGCACTCGAACATTGGTACCGCATTCTTAACACGTTGGCGGGAAACTGAGGAGAATCCTGTCAGTCGTCGTCATCCGGCTCGTCTTCGATAGCCTTCGATGGTGGCCACGGCGTATCGAACGGAAACGGCCGTACATTGGTATTGAAAGTGAGGAATCGCACTATCTCGTAGGTGTAACCAGCCAGCGACTGACCGAGCGCCCGTAGTTGCTCGTTGATGGCACCACTGAACAGCACCCAGAAAAACTGCAGGACTACCACAGCCAACAGGACCATGCGGGAAACGAAATACAGGGCCGCGAAGACCAACATGAATACCAGACGTAGCCACGTCGCTTTCGATTTAACGTTGGTCTCGAGTGAATGGATCCCGGTGTCATCGTCATCCGATCCATCGCCGGGAGCATGATCTCGCGGCGGTGTTGCATCGCTCATTGCCGATCCTCGTTTACTGTAATCAGGGTGTATGCATCATACCGCGGAATCGAAGGGAATCATTTCCAATTTGCGTTGTGGTCGCCCGATCTTGGTGAGACATACATCGTAATCTCGGCACGCACGACTTCCTTCCCCTGTTGATCCGTAACGATGACCGCAACGATGACATCCTGCGCTATCGCCGCAGTGACCGCAGGCATTGCAGCCCTTGCCTGCACGGACGTAGCCGCTTTGGACAGGTAATGAATCGTCATGCAGCGGGGAATCCAGCGCATTGAGGAATCCAGCAATGCTTCCATCATGGTTCCAGCCGCGATTTCGCAAAGATTGGCCATTGCGATGGCATGTACGGTTCCGATGTGATTGGTGACGCGGCGACGCTTTTTCATTCCGACCACGGCCCGACCCTCACCGAGCTCCAGGAAGAGCGGCCGGATCGACGCGAAATACGGAGCGCGCCAGCACACGATCCGGGAAAACAGCCACCTGCCCGGTGCATGGGCCTTAAGCCTATTCCATGTGTTCAACGCGAGAGACATGCTTGACACCCCTGTACCACGACTTCTTGTTGCTCATTGTAAGACTAAGGGCTCGTTAAACGGCTTCACGCACTGCGACGCCAGCAAAGCCGCAACAAGCAGGCGGTCGTTAACTGCTTTTCGGCTGGTCAACCCGCGCTTGTGTCAGTACCGGCCAGTAGACAATCAGGAAGATGGTAAATGCGGCGCACCAGGCAACCCCCGCATAAGTCAGCAGTCCGAGGTAGTGCTTGCTGTCCAAAGGGCCCCATACACGAAGCAGTACGGCGACGATCAATGAGATGTAGGCGACGACCGTCAACCTGGATGCATGCAATGGCCTGCCCGTGTGCCCCAGCGGCACGCGGGTAATCATCGAGAGAATCATGCCACCGATGCCACCCATCGTGAGCACATGCAGTGCTCCTGTAGCAGTACCCATGCCGGCGACAATTGCAAGACCGAGCAACGCGTATCCGACCGGCAGCCAAAAGTAACTGAAATGCAGCACGAAAAGCAGCGGTTCGCGAAAAGTTGCCAGTCCCCGCCATTGGCTCAAGCGCCATGCATGAAGGATTGCAGTGGTGATTGCCAGCCACCCCACCGCGCTGCTCGTCTCATAAAGGCTACCGGTCACGCCAAGCAGAATGGTCATTCCAATGGTCAAGCGATCAAGCCATGCACTGTTGACAGGCGGCCTGGGAGTACCGTGGCTGCGCATCCAGTTTGCTGTGAAATTGGGCAGGATGCGGCCACCGATAACGGTGATCAGCAGCAGAATCGTGTGAATGAAGAAATACAGCACCAACCTGTCCGCGCGCGGGATCACGCCTGCTATGCCGAAGTGGTAAACCAGGTTCAGTAACGCGAGTAATACGGTGATGGCAACGATCGGGTAATTTCGGCGGTTTTCCGCGGCGAAAATCTCGCGTCCGACCAGGAGGCACAGCCAGACAGGGAAAAGCATGTCCAGAGCCGCGACTTCCCAGCTCTGCAGGCCGGCGGCGAAAGCCATTGCAAAGCGTCCCGCGATCCAGAAGATTGCGAGCAGAACGAGTGGCGCGCCATCCACTGGCTTTCGTCCGGTCCAGGTGGCCACCGCCGTTAGCAGAAAGCCTGCAATAGTGGCCATCGCAAATCCCACCAACATCTCGTGGCCGTGCCACTGCAGAACATTCGGCACCGGCATGCCGACACCGCGCAGGATCAGGATCCATGCACAAACGGCCGTCACGGCCGCGAGCCCGCTCAGCAGGAAAAACGGGCGGAATGCATGGCTCCACAATACGGCGGGTTTCGGCACGGCGGCGGCATCGGTTTATGGGGAAAAGAGACTCTTGGCGCGAGGCGACTCAGTCTGCCGAATCTATGCCGCGCCTGTCATTAGGGCTTCCACTATGACGCAAAATGCGTTACATTTGCTGCTCATTTGCGTTGCAAGATGACGATGCCTAAAACCAAGATCGCTACCCTCAATCTGCGGATCGATCCCGGCCTGAAAGAAGCGGTGCGGGAGGCGGCGGACATGGAACACCGCAGTGTAGCCAACATGGTCGAAGTGCTGATAAGGCGACACTGCGATCAGACCGGCATCGTTATTCCAGAACAGGGCGAAATGTTTTCGGGGAAGCAAAATGGATGAAAGAATGCTGAAGGCCATGGTCGCGGCCGGTGCGATCCGCAAGATCAATATCATTGGGCACGGCGCCCGCTTCCACATCGAGGCAAACACGCCGAACGGATCGATCACCGCCGAAACCCGCAAAGGAAAGATCAAGACCTGGGTCACACTGGATGCCGCCGCACGCTGGGTTCGGGCCTTGGGCATTGGCACCGCGAATATCAGCCTGGCGCACTGGCAGCCGGGGCAAAGGGAATTCCCGATCTAGCCCGGATCGGCACCGGCCGAGAAGAACTGCACGAGGCGAACCATGGCTTCGGTGTCGTATCGGCAGTAAGCCAGCAGCTGCTCTCGAAGTTGCTCCCGCCGTGGCTCGGATGTGGTAGAAGCAATGGCCTCCAAATAACCTTCGGAAGCCGCTGTACCTTCTTGAATTCCCGACAAGTCCTCGTATTTCAGATCGCTCGCGATACAGGGTACAACGTTCTTTAGTGACCAGGAGCCGGCCATTGCCGGGTGGTAGTAATTCTGCTCGACCACCGGCAACAGGTCGACGAGCCTTGGCAACACGGCCGCGAGCGATACAGCCAGGTCCGGAAACCGTTCTCTCAGACCGTCTATTACCCGGCGCTCGAAGCCCGAATACGTCAGGATCGGCCCCTCCTTGCCCAGCACACGGATCAGGGACTCGGCGACGCGCCGCATGGGCGGTACGCCGCTCAAATCGAGGAACTCCGCGTGCCGCAACTGACCCGCCGCAGATTCATAGTGACAGGACCACTGAACGGGCAAGACTTCGTAAGGCCGGGTCCCCGCCCAGCGGGGCACGCCCGGCGAAACGGTTTCGAAGTCGAGGTAGTAGCGTGGGTACGCCAGCCCGGCGACGAATCGTGCGGCGCCCGGTAGCAATTCCGCTACGCCGTTGCAGCATATCGCCTGGACCCGTCGTTGCTTTTCGTTGAGTTCCCCGGCGGGTAGCAGCCTGAGGTCGCGGATGCCCCCGGCAATCCACCGCCCCGCTTTGGCTTTGCTCGCCCTCGGGAGCGTCTGTACCGCATACGGACCGTCCGGCCAGCAG
>JAOUGX010000162.1 GCA_029865385.1 Gammaproteobacteria bacterium | reverse complement strand
TTCTTCGATGTGCCGGCTTTCGGACGGCATCGATCCGGGTGTAATGCCGCCGATATCCGCATGATGCGCGCGCGATGCAAGGTAAAACATCGGCGTGTCGCTTTTTGCAAACCACGGCGTGACAACGGTGATGTCCGGCAGGTGCGTGCCGCCGTTGTAAGGCGAATTCAGCATCACGGCGTCACCTGGCGCGAGTTTCGCGCCAATGCTGTCGATTACACTGCGCACGCTTTCACCCATCGAGCCTAAATGCACGGGCATGTGCGGTGCATTCGAAATCAGTCGCCCCTGCGAATCGAACAGCGCACAGGAGAAATCCAGGCGCTCGCGAACGTTTACCGACAATGCCGTACTTTGCAAAACGGTGCCCATTTGTTCTGCGATGTGCATGAACAGGCGATTGAACACCTCGAGGCGCACCGGGTCCGGTGCCTCGTCGCTGTCAGCAAGCTGCGACGACGTCGTGGCATCTTGCTGTCTTTCGATCAGCAGATGGCCGAAGCGATTGACCGTGCCGGCCCATCCGGCATCCACGACAGTCGTACCGTTGGCCTCCGCGACAATGGCCGGGCCGCCGATGATGGCGCCCGGCGCGAGTTGACTGCGTTCGTAAATCGGCACCTCGTGCCATTGGCCGTCGTGATAAATTCTGCCGCCTGCCGGCTTTGCGACGACGTCAGGCGCATCGAGCGGTGGATCGCGAAATTCCTTTTCGATGCCGGTTGCCTCGACCTTCAATGTAGCGACAACGAGTTTCTCGGCCCCTGTATCCGTGCCGAAGCGGCGCCGATACTCGTTCGAGAACGCGGCGCTCATGCCTGGCATGTCCGCGAAAGGCACGAAAATCACGTTCTCGGAACCCGAAACCCTCAAGCCGGCGGAAACGGCGAAGCGACGATTAGCGTCCGGGACGTTCTGTGACCGGAGGGATTCATTGCATTGCTCTTCCAGTGACGCAGCGAGCTCGGCCAGATCGGCAGGTGTGCGTGCCGTCAGTGGCGATTCCACGGATTGCTGCCGTTCCACGCGAATATCCGAAAGGCCCATGCCATATGCCGACAGCACGCCCGCCAGCGGATGTATCCAGATCTTGCGCATGCCGAGTACTTCGGCGACACGACAGGCGTGTTGCCCGCCGGCACCGCCGAAGCAGCACAACGTGAAATCGCGAACATCGTCGCCTCGTTCGATCGTGATCTTGCGAATCGCATTGGCCATCGTCTCTGTCGCGACGGTGAGGAATCCTTCGGCGATGAATTCCGGCGACGCAGATTCGCTGCGCTCCGTGAAAACGCGATGCGCAAGGTCCTGGAATTTCCGCACCACCAGGCCATGATCGAGCGGCTGATCGCCGCTGTTACCGAAAACGGCCGGGAAGTGGCTCGGCGAAATTCGACCGAGCAGCACGTTGGCATCCGTCACGGTCAGCGGCCCGCCGCGACGATAGGCGACTGGACCGGGATCGGCACCCGCCGACTCCGGCCCTACCTGGAACCGCTGATCGCGGTATTCGAGAACGGATCCGCCGCCAGCGGCGATCGTGTGAATCTTCATCATCGGGGCGCGAAGTTTGACACCTGCGATTTCGGAATCGTTACTTCGCTCGTATTCCCCGTTCCACGCGGAAACATCGGTTGACGTACCGCCCATGTCGAATCCGATCAGGCTGCTGAGCCCCGTCGCGCGCGCGGTTTCGACCATGCCTACGACGCCGGCCGCCGGACCGGACAGTACGCTGTCCTTGCCGCGAAATTGGTCCGCCAGCACGAGACCGCCGCTGCTCTGCATGAACATCAGGCGTTTCGGCCTGGCAACTGACGACATGGCTTTTTGAAGGCCCGAGATGTACCGGTAAAGCACCGGAGAAAGATAGGCATCTGCAAGTGTCGTTTCGGCACGGCTGACGAAACGAATCAGCGCTTCCGTTTCGTGCGAGGTCGATACCTGGGTAAAACCGGCATCGCGGGCGATTTCGGCAATCCGTGTTTCGTGAACGGGGTTCCGGTAACCGTGTAACAGGCAGATGGCGACGGACGAAATACCTTGCTCACACACGACGCGCAATTTTTCGCGCACAGTCGATTCGTCGAGTGCTTGTATGACATTGCCCTCGGCGTCGAGCCGTTCCTGGACCTCGAGGACCGTTTCGTAAATCGGGGCAGGCTTGACGATATGCAGCGCGAAGATGTCGGGGCGGTTCTGGTAGCCGATCGCCAGCGCATCGCCGAAACCCTGCGTCACAACGAGAACGGTTCGTGCGCCTTTTCGTTCGAGCAAGGCATTGGTGGCGACCGTCGTACCCATCTTGATCGCCTCGATCGGCGCATCGTCTTTGCCCAGCGAATTCCAGTTGCCGATTGCGCGGCGAATACCTTCCGCCGCGGCATCTTCGTAGCGTTCCGGGTTTTCCGATAGCAGCTTGTCGGTCTCGATGACACCGTCGGGACGACATACGACAACGTCTGTGAACGTACCGCCGCGATCAATCCAGAATTGCCAGGACCCGCTGTTGCTCATTAACGAAAGGTAGCCGAAAAAACAAGGTACGACACGGGTTTCAAGGTTATCATGCTGTAATAATCAAAAATAAAGTCAGGGGAATAAATGAAACTCCTTGTTCGCGCATGGCATTGCGTCATTGCTGCAGTATGGGTCTTGATTCACGCGAGCGCTGCCTTCGCCGCGGAAGAAAAAGCGTTTGAACCCGTCGAGTTGCCGGCGGAACTGCAGAAAATCGTCTCCGGACTGCCGCAGGAGAAAATCGACTACCTGCGCGGCGAAGGCGTGCTGGGGTACGCCGAGCGTCACGAGATCTTATTCGAACGCCTCGACGGGCAGACGCCGGCAGCGGTCGAGGCCTACATCGACGCGATGATGAGGGTCGACGAGCTGATGAAGTTCAATCCGGACGAAGACATGGCGTCGATTCCGCTCAATACCGAGTCCGAGACTTTCAACTTCTACAAGGTGCGGCGGCCGAAAGAGTTCGATACGCCGCGTGAGCCCGGGCCGATCAATATCAATCGCTACATGGGTGCCGGGCCGAAACAGGGCATTCCGACCTTTTTCAATCTGCCGGTGGCGCTGACGCCGGAGGACCTTGTTGCCGGCAAGGTCGAGGTCGCCATCATGGGGGCCGGGCTCGACACGGGCAGCGGATTTCGCGGCGCTGCCTACGGCCCGCGCGCCGTGCGAACCGGTGTCGTGTACAAAGGACAGGGCATGGTCGTGCCACAGCACATGCACACGATGGTGTCGGCATTCAACGAACTGACGATCGTCGATTATGGCGATATCGGCGTGGACGGCTTGTCTCTCGAGCGCAGCGTCGGCCACATTCGCGAGATCGTCAGGGAAGTTGCGGAGACCAAAGCGATTCCGATCATCGTTGGGGGAGATCATTCTCTGATGTATCCCGACGTCGCGGGGGTCGTCGACGTTTACGGTGCGGGCAACGTCGGCGTGGTGCATTTCGACGCGCATTACGACGCGGGCCGCGGTTACGATCACCTGCTGTCGCACGGCCAACCGGTCGCACGACTGTTCGACGAAAAACTCGTGCCAGGAAAAAATTTCATACAAGTCGGATTGCGCGGCATGTGGCCGGGCAAAAGCGGGTTCGACTGGATGCGCGAAAACGGCGTGCGCTATCACACGATGGCCGAAGTCGAGAAGTTCGGCTGGCCAGCCGTCATGGCGCGGGCAATCCAGGAAGCAAAGGACGGACCGGAGTATCTCTTTATTTCATTCGACGTCGATGTTATCGATCCGGCCTATATGCCCGGAACAGGCACGCCGGAACCGGCGGGCCTGACCACCCGAGAAGTATTCCCGCTGGTGCGCCGCCTGTGCGCCGAGACAAACGTCGTCGGCTTCGAACTGGTCGAGGTCAATCCGCTGGTCGATCCGGGTTACACGAGCGCGCAGAATGCGACCCGCATCATTCGCGAATGCCTGAACGGCCTCGCGTTACGCAAGCGCGGCCTTACCGAAGAACATTACCTGAGTCCGCTGACGACGGACCACGCACAGAAAGACTGAATAGCATAGGAGGAAACGTGCGCAAGATTTTCCTGATTTCGCTTTTCATACCGTTTATCGCAGTCGCTGAAACGGCACCGCGGGCTCGCGACCTTGGTATCCCGTTCGATGGTACACCCGGCAAATTGAACGCCATTACTGACGTTACCGGTGTTACCGTCGGCCACGAAACCATCATCCGGGATCTGCCTGAAGGTCGGGCTGTACGCACGGGGGTCACGGCAATCCTGCCGCGTGGCAAGTTGAGCAATTCGAAACCGGTCTTCGGCGCCATGTTTTCATTGAACGGAAACGGCGAGATGACCGGCACGCACTGGCTGGAGGAATCCGGCTTTCTCGAAGGCCCGGTCATGATCACCAACACGCACAGCGTCGGTGCGGTGCACGAAGCGGTAATAGCCTGGCGGGTGAAAAACGGTGCGGCGGACTCCAGCGGTTACTGGTGGTCGCTGCCGGTCGTGGCCGAGACCTGGGATGGATACCTGAACGATATCAATGGCTTCCATGTTCGCGCAGAGCATGCCGCGGCCGCGCTGGAGGGCGCATCCAGTGGGCCGGTGGCCGAGGGAAACGTTGGTGGCGGCACCGGCATGATCTGTCACGAATTCAAATGCGGAATCGGTAGCGCATCGCGTGTAACGCAAGCCGCCGAAAAGGAATATACGGTCGGCGTTCTGGTGCAGGCGAACTACGG
>JAOUGX010000066.1 GCA_029865385.1 Gammaproteobacteria bacterium | reverse complement strand
AGCGAAGAGTTACGAAATCGAGATTAGCATGCAGTGTGACGAATACAGGGAATTGATCGCAGCTACCCCGTCGGGACTGTCCGCCGGCGCGGCCGAGCATGCCGCGCAATGCTCGGCTTGCGATGCATATCGTCGCAGCATGCAGTCGCTGGACCAACTTATTTCACGTGCACTGCATATCGATGTTCCGCAACTGGCAATGCCGGAGGTGGCCGATATCGATGGTTTGTCGAATGTCGTTCCCTTGCCGTTGCGCAGAGTTGCTGCGCCCGTATGGCTGGGCCTGGCAGCAAGTATCGCCGTCGTGTCCGTCCTGGCCGTGCGCTTTCTTGCGAACGACGCTGTTTATCCTTCGCTGTCGGAGGAAATCGTTGCGCACCTGGACCACGAGCCTGGTGCGTTGCGTATTACTACCGAAGCCATATCGGATGTGCGACTTGAGTCCGTCATCGGGGAGCGCGCACGGATGGATTCAAATGCAGGGCTAATCAGCTACGCAAGAAGTTGTGTTATCAACGGCCATACCGTCCCGCATTTGGTAATCCAGGGTGAGAGTGGCCCGGTAACCGTGCTGCTGCTTCCGGACGAGATGATCGACGCGGCAGTAACGCTGGAAGGCGAGGGCATCAGAGGCGTTATTTTGCCGGTTGGGAATGGAAGCATCGCGATCATAGGCGAGCGCGATGAGCCGCTGGAAGTAATCGAAAAACGAGTTGTCGACTCGGTGCAATGGAAAACCTGATAACGCACCGTTGAATTAAAGCCCGGGGGACGGGCAATAACCCATGCCCGGCTCGGGCATCTTGACCAGAGGTAGGAGAAATACATGTCTGATATCAAAGTAGCAAAACCCGTTGCAATCGCTGTTGGTGCAGCACTCGCAGGCTCGTTCGCCTTTACCGGCGTTGCAAGCGCTGATACCGGTGCAAGCCCGTTTGCAATGACCTCGCTGAGCGCCGGCTACATGCTCGGTGCAGGCGAAGGCAATTGTGGTGGCGACAAGGGCGAGAAAGCCGAAGGCGCCTGCGGTGGCGACAAGGGCGAGAAGGCCGAAGGCAGCTGCGGCGGCGACAAAGACGCAGAAGGTAGCTGTGGCGGCGATAAGGACGCTGAAGGTGCCTGCGGCGGCGACAAGGATGCCGAGGGCAGCTGCGGCGGAGACAAAGAAGACAAAGGCGCTGAGGGCAAGTGCGGCGAAGGCAAGTGCGGCGGTTCGATCTAAGACCCTGATACCGGCCTGAGCAAAAAGCCCGCTAGCGATAGCGGGCTTTTTTTATGGCGCGCTAAAGATCAATTCGCACCAACCCGGAACGTATTGCTTAAGGGAGGCGGGCGAATTGGGGCTTTTTTTTGGTTCAAAGGAAGTCGCCTGCGGTGCAGGCTCCTACAAAATATTTTCGGGCATCGTGGTCGCCTGCAATGCAGGCGACCCATTAACAAGCGAAAGCCGGCGAAATGGTGCATGGCAAAATTTCCGCTTGCTGCTAATCTTTCGGCTAAACCAGCATTCGCAGGTATCAGGAAATGGCAAAGAAAATCAGGCGCTGCGACTGGGCCGGAGAGACCAGTCTTCAATACATCGAATACCATGACAAGGAATGGGGTGTCCCGGTTTGGGACGACAAGGTTCAATTCGAGTTCCTGATTCTGGAAGGTGCGCAGGCCGGATTGAGCTGGTCGACGATATTGAACAAGCGCGAGGGTTATCGAAAAAATTTCGCCGACTTCGATGCCGAAAAGGTAGCGCGGTTTACGCAGAAGCGAATCGACAAAATCCTGCTGGATCCCGGCATCGTGCGCAACAAGCTAAAGGTCAATGCAGCAGTCATAAACGCCAGCTGCTTTCTGGAAGTACAGCAGGAGTTCGACGGCTTCTGCAATTACATCTGGCAGTTCGTTGACGGCAAGCCAAAGCAGAACCGCTTTCGCAGTCAGTCGGAAATGCCCGCAACGTCGAATGAGTCAGACGCCCTCTCCAAGGACCTGAAGCAGCGCGGATTCAAGTTCGTCGGCAGCACCATCATGTACGCACACATGCAGGCGACCGGCATGGTAAACGATCACCTGACCGGCTGCTTCAGACACAGGGAATGTGCAAAAATGGCCGGAAAACAGACCTTTTAGACATTCGCCGGCCTTGAAATCGACTGCGTGCAGGCGGATCATGTTCGCGAAGATCCCGATCATAGAACAATACAAAGGGGACTCCGATGCCTGATCAAACGCACTCCGCGGTACCACGATCGTTCTGGATAATCGCGGGACTTTCCCTCGTCTGGAACCTTTTGGGTGTCGGTGCTTACATCGACCATGTAATGACATCCGAGGAGGCCATCCAGGCATTGCCGGACGCAGAGCGTATGTTGTATGAAAATGCGCCGGCCTGGGTAACCGCCGCCTTTGCCATTGCAGTTAACGGCGGAGCGCTTGGCTGCCTGTTGCTGCTGCTTCGCAAGGCCTGGGCAACGCCCGTGCTCATACTGTCTCTGGTCGGCGTAATCGTGCAGATGTACCACTCGTTTTTTATCGCGAACAGCGTCGAAGTATATGGGCCCGGCAGTGCCGTAATGCCGGCGATGGTGATCGTCATAGGTGTGCTGCTCGTATGGTATTCGCGCTTTGCTACGTCCAAGGGATGGATTTCCTGACCGATGCAAGCAAAAAAATTAGCCCTGCTACTGTTACTTCCCTGCCTCTGCGCTGCAGAAGGCCTGCCCCTTTTCGCCGATAACGAGACACTCGATCTCACGTTCGAATTTCCGTTAAACACCATAATCCGCAAAGCGGACGATCGGCCCGTAGTCGAGGCTAAAGTGCACTACACGGACGAGACCGGAGCTGCCGTCACGGTCGACATGACGATGACCACGCGCGGCAAGTCCCGTCTCGAATATTGCAAGTTCCCGCCGCTGTCTGCGAATTTCAAAAATCAGCAAAGGAAAGGGACCCTTTTCGAAGGCCAGAAGAAATTGAAGATCGGTACGCTGTGCCGGTCCGGTAGCTCGTTCGAGCGATACCTGGTGCAGGAATATTCGATTTACCGCGCGTTCAATGTGCTGACCGACCAGTCGTTTCGCGTGAGGTTGATCAACGCGACATACCGCGATTCGGAGGGCAAGAAATCAGACATGGTTGCCAAGGCCTACTTCATCGAGTCGGAAGACGAACTTACCGACAGGCTCGGCATGCAAAAAAAGGACATCAGCATTATCAACCCGGATCAGCTGGAACCGCAACATGCCAGTTTATTCGCCCTGTTCCAGTATCTCGTCGCAAATACGGACTGGTCGACGCTGAAGGGTCCGGGAGACGACAGCTGTTGCCACAACGGAAAGCTCGTTACGCCGCCGGGTTCCAACAATGGTTGGCTGGTGATTCCGTACGATTTCGATCAGGCGGGAATAATCAATACCAAGTACTCGCTTCCGGCAGAGGGGCTTGGCATCAAGTCGGTCAGGCAACGCGTATATCGCGGCCGTTGCATGCACCTGGATCAGCTGGATGCTACTGTCGCGCTTTTCAATTCGCGTCGCAAAGAGATTGAGGACGCATTGGTGCCGGAGGCATTGGCAGGCAAATACGGTGATGCGTCACTTCGATACATCGACGAATTCTATCGGGTGATCAACGATCCGTTGCAACGCGAACAGCGTATCGAGAATCGCTGCCTCGGCGGTGGCGGCGACTAGCAGAAAGCTGCCATCGAATTTCGCATCAGCCGCATTTCGCTATACACGGACGGGTTCGGTTCAGTCGGTCAGTCCCGGCATGCCGAAGCCGCGCTTCTCGAGAACAGAAATCAGCTTACTGTATGCATCGCCCGCCAGTTCCTCGAGAGGCGGCCGGACAACAGACCATTCCGCTTGCCGGCTGTAGCGGGCGATGACGGCTTTCAAGGCCGGAATCATTGGAAACGACTGCATGATCTGACGAAGCTCGTTCAGCTGCTGTTGCTGCGCATCGGCTGACGCGCTCTGCCAGCTGGCGTAAAGCTGGTGAATCGCTGCCGGATTGATGTTGGCGGTTGCCGATATGCACCCGGCACCGCCGGCGCGCATGTTCTGCAGCAGGAACGCTTCGCTGCCGGCGAATACACGAAAGTCGTCCCAGCCCCGCTCGATCAACGCTTCGGTGTTGCTCCAGTCACCCGAGCTGTCCTTGATGCCGACTACCGTGTCGGGATACCGAACGACCAGTCGCTCGACCAGCTCGAGCGACAATCCCACCTGCGCTACCGGCGGAATGTGGTACAGGTAAATGCGCAGCCTGTTGTCACCCACTCGTTCGATTACTTCCGAGTAGCTTCTGAAAAGGCCATCGTCGCTGACGTTTTTGTAGTAGAACGGCGGCAGCATCAATACACCCCCGCATCCCAGTTTGGCCGCATGCCGGGTTAGTTGTACCGTATCGGTTATCGCACAGCAGCCGGTGCCGGGCATCAGCTTCGCTGACTCGATTCCTGCATCGAGCAGCGCATCGAGCAACTCGATTTTCTCGCCGGTCGACATCGAATTTGCTTCGCTATTGGTCCCGAAAACAGCGAGCCCGACTTTTTTCGACAGCAGCCATCGGCACTGTTCGACCAATCGCTGTGCGTTCGCGCTAAGGTCGCGATTGAATGGAGTGACAACCGGTGCCAGAACGCCGGAGAAACGAACAGCTGTCGTCATATCTGAATCGCAATGTAGTGTTCAGTCATCTGAGTGCCGTCTGTTACTGAAAAAATTATCCGCATTTCTTATTAACTCCTTCATTGACGGTACCAGCAAAAGGAAAAACAAGGTGCCGATGCCGAGAAGGTACAGGGAAATATCGTCACGCAACAACAGGATCAGGGCCACAGCGCCAAACCATATCAATGCGAGGATAACGGTTACAGCCCGATCTTTTCGCGGTTTGTCGTTCACGGCAAAAGCAGGTGCACGCCCTGTCAGTTCTGGATGCTGACTAACGTAATGGCAACAAGACCTTGCGGTGTCAGATGCGAGATTGCGCCCATGTATACCGAGTTGCTGCCGAGGCCCGACCAGTTGACCGTGACGTCGTGCGTGGATCCGGCGGTAACGGTCGCCGGTCCGGTGGCTGTCATGTTGCCGACGTTGTCGTTTATGCCGATTTGCCAGGCCAGAAGCTGGTAGTTGGACCCGGGTCCGCCGGAGACTTCGTCGGTCTCGAAGCCATGCACGAATACCAGGTAAGTGCCGGCGCCCGGGACCTGCACATCGATCTGCTCACGCGACGTGTCTTCGCCGCTTTCACCGATTCTCGAACAGGTAATGTTGTCCGGGCAATAGTAAAGGTACATATCGAGGTCATCGTCGCCGTCGGTCAGTTGGTCAAACAACGAAAAACGAAGATACAGCTGGCTTGCGGGCACCGTGAACCTGTGTAGCGTTACACCATTGATCTCACGGAAGCTGAACGTCTTCGTCGGATCGTTGTCGACGAAGCCGTTGGTGACAAATGCGCGATCCAGTCCGTGTATCCCCGGCGAATAGGCACCGTTGTAACCGAACGTCACCGGGAAAGTGATGCTCCCGGTGCCCCCCGAAGACTTGACTTCGACCGGCGCAGTCAGCGAAACGGGCTTCACGGCAATCACGCTTCGAACAGCATGCTTGTCGCTGGCCCAGGTCAGGCTGCCGAAGCGCCACAGGTCCAGCGGACCGTCTGTGTAAGTGATGGTTATGTCATAGCTTGCCGACATGCCGGGGCCGACGTTGAGGCTCACCGGAGTTACCTGCACGTCCATGCCGCTCGGTGCAAGTATCTCGGCAAAGTAGGATTCGGACTCGTCGCTAACGTTGGTAACGCGTCGCGTAATCGTCACCGCATTGGTCATCTTCGAAGCAACGATGTTCGGTTGATTGAGGGCCGAGGCAGCAAAAGACGCACCGGCACTTGCCAGGGCGTCGCAACGAGCCTGGTCGACGGCCGGAGAGCCGATGCCGCAGGCGAACGCATCGTACTCGTCGTCGCTGATGTCGTAGACAAGCCCGGGATCATTGGCCGAGTTCGGGGCGATATGACCGCTGCCGAAATCAAACGGATTGGCCTGGGTGCGGCCATCCTGCTGGCGGATGTCCTGGTGAGCTGTTGTCATCAGCGCCGACTTGATTGCTGCGGGGCTCCAGTCCGGATGCGCCTGCCGCAGCAAAGCGGCAACGCCGGCAACGTGCGGCGCCGACATCGATGTACCGGTCAGCGTCGCAAAGAATTCGTCCGGTACCGAGTTAGCAGCATCCGGCGTGAAGCCGGCCAGGATGTTTATGCCGGGCGCCGTGACATCCGGTTTCAGGATGTCCTGCACGGGCGCCGGGCCCCGAGCGGAAAAAGCGCCCATGATGTTGCCGGTATCGGTGACGTTGAGGAAAAACCCCTTGTCCAGGACAACTTCGACATCACGTTCGGCGGTTATTTCAGACAGGATAAGGTTGCCATCTGCCTGCCCGATCATCAGCGCAGGAATAGTGGTCGTGCCCGGTACGCCGGTCATAACAATAGGATTGCCGGCAATACTGAAAATAACTACGGCTTCGGCACCCGCATCCTGAGCGTTGATGATTTTCGTTTCAAAGGTGCAACCGCCACGCTGAATGAATGCAACGTTTCCGGATATCTCGCTGTCGTTGACCAGCGGCTCGCAGGCATCGAAGGTGGTGCCGGGGTCGCCGTTGGCCAGAGTGTCGTCATCGTCGTCTGCGAGAACGAGCATTGCTTCGATAGGATCGTTGTCCTTCAGTGGCGGAGTGAACGATGCTTCCCTTACGGCGTACTTTCCGGCAATCGCCGCCGGTGCGTCGATCTGCAGTGCTTCGAGCGAGTGCTGTCCATCACGACTCGATGCGCCGGCCGTCATGATCCAGGGTCCGCCCGCGGGAGAACCTATTGTCGAATAGTTGGGCCCTTCATTGCCGGCCGCGACAATCGTCAGTACACCGGCTTTGGTTGCAGCCATCAACGCGACATCGTCAGGCGCGGTAAGCGAATTCATTGAACTGCCAACGGAGTAATTGATGATATCGACGCCATCAGCGACGGCTGCGTCGATTGCAAATGCGAGATCGGACGTATTGCAACTCGCTTTGGTTTCGCCCGGTCGCACCCAGCAGGCTTTGTACACTGCAACTCGCGCCCGCGGCGCCATGCCTTCGACATTTCCCAGCAGCGTGCCGAAAATAGATGCTTTTACCTTGTTGCCCGCAGCGGTTGTTGCGGTGTGAGTACCGTGCCCGTCGGCATCGCGGGGAGAGAAAATCTCGCCGTCGTCAATCGGGCCGGTCGCCATTGCACCGTCGACAAAAAAACGTGCGCCGATCAACTTGTTGTTGCAGTTGGCTTCGCTGAACCGATCGCCGGTCTCGCAAATACCATCCCAGTCTTCCGGAGGCTCGTAGTTGAGCACATCCGGGAGTTTCTTGTAGCGACGGCAAAGCCACATGCCGAGCAGACTTCTTTCCGCCCAGGACGAGCGGCAAAGCTTTGGTCGATCGGCTTGTCGCTTGTCGCTGAGCGCCGGATGCTCCGGGGCGATGCCGCTGTCGATGACGCCGATGACGATGTCCTCGCCATCGAGCCCGGGCGCGCCGCGCAGCCCGACTGTCTGTTCGAAGAGACCCAGGTAAGCGGCGCTGTAGCCGGTTGCCAGCGGCCGTATTTCATCTTCCCAGACTTTCGCAACCTCGGGCTGCTGTTCAAGTCTGTGCGCCTGCCCGGCGGTCATTTGTGCCGCAAAGGCATTCAGGCTGTATCTATAGCTGTAGATTTTCCGCGTACCGGGTCCGGCTCGCGACAGCACCTTGTCCTGCGTTTCAGCGAGGCTGGCAGCGTAGCTCTGCACTTCTGCGTTGTATTTGCTGAAGGCACGCGCCGCGGACTTCTTGTTGCCGAGCAGCTTGCCGCTCTGCGGCATGGCCACGGCGGCGTAGTGTTCGGCTGCCGCGGGTTCGCGGAGCTGCACGATATAGACCTTGGGCGTCGCATCCTCTGTCCCGGCCAGCTGCAAGCCGGCCAGGGTTCCGCCCTCGCGCAGCGACGGGTCCGGCCACGCAGCAGTGCAGGCCAACAGGCTACAGAAAACGAAAATCCTCAAGAAAGTCACGAAGATACCTGTACCCGGCACCCCGAATCGAAGTGCGTTCGCTCGTTACAAATAAGCGTGCCTCTCAATCGCTTATTCTTATTTTGCTTAAGCAAACCGATGTAAATCCCGGTTTTCAAAGGAACTTACCATAGTCACCAATTCGGGGACAGTGACCTTAACTCGAGATAGGGTCACTGTCCCCGAACTAATGGTAAGTGGGTCAGGTGCCGGAGAGCCAGTCTCTAGGCCGAAGATAGTTCTCGTAAAGCAGCGCTTCAGCTGACCCCGGTTCGGGCCTCCAGTCGTATTCCCAGCGAACCCGCGGCGGCAGCGACATCAGGATCGACTCTGTTCGGCCACCCGATTGCAGGCCGAACAGCGTGCCCCTGTCATAGATCAGGTTGAACTCCACGTATCGGCCGCGCCGGTACAGCTGGAATTCCCGTTCCCGCTCGCCGTACGAATTTCCCTTGCGTGCCTCGACGATAGGCAGGTAGGCGGGCAGGAAGCGGTCTCCGACTGACTTCGTAAACTCGAAAGAACGATCGAAACCCGGCTCGTTCAGGTCGTCGAAAAACAGCCCGCCAATACCGCGCGTCTCATTGCGATGTTTCAGGTAAAAGTATTCGTCGCACCACTTTTTGTATTTCTGGTACCAGTTATCGCCGAAACTGTCGCAGGCTTCCTTGGCGTTGCGATGCCAGTGCAGTACGTCGTCATGAAAAGGATAGTAGGGCGTCAGGTCGAAACCGCCGCCAAACCACCAAACCGGATCGCCGGCCTTTTCGTCCGTAGAGAAGAAACGAAAATTTGCGTGCGTCGTCGGTATGTACGGATTCAACGGATGAAGCACCAGTGAAACGCCGAGCGCCTGGAAGCTTCGACCCGCAAGTTCCGGGCGCGTCTTTGTTGCCGACGGTGGCATGGCGTCGCCAAAGACATGAGAAAAGCCGACGCCGGCCTGTTCGAAAACGGCGCCGCCGGACAGGACCCGGCTTTTGCCGCCACCGCCGCCCGGTCGGTTCCAGTCATCTGTACGGAATTCTGCGCGTCCATCGATATTCTCGAGCGCATCGACAATCCGGCTCTGCAAACCTGTCAGATAGGTCTTTACCTGCTCGATTCGTCGAAGATGCTCACTCATGTCGTTGCCGGTCTGATTACTTTCCCGCTTCGCCAATCACGAATTTCCGATGCGCCGCCCGCGGGCCCGCAGCGGCCCGCCACGACGCAGTCTACCAAGTGTCCGAACTGTCGTCGCAACACGTGCAAGTTTCTCGAAGTCGGTCGACCGGATACATTGGCGCTCGTCGATACGATTGCGGAATCAGCCGCAAGGCACAAGGCCCGTGCAACCGGATGACTTGTGATGCGAACGGCGAGCCCTTCATGATTTCCGCGGATCAGCGTCGAGACCGAAGCAGCCGCGGGGACGATCCACGTAACGGGTCTCTCCGCACTCGAATACAGGTCGGCGGTCGGGACACCGCTCGCGACCCATTCCTCGAGCTGCGAGGAATCCGCGGCGATCAGGATCAGTCCCATAGCGGGATCGCGCTGCTTTATGGAGAGTATGTGCTGTACGGCTTCATCGGCCTGCGGAAGGCAGCCGAGTCCGTATACGCCCTCCGTCGGATAGGCTACAACACCGCCAGCGCGGACAATTCTTGCGGCACGTTGCAGTGGTATGGAGAACGCCATGTTCAGCCGCCAGGCGCGTCAGCCGTCTTGTGAATCCGCTTTCTTCTTGGTTGCGGTTTTCTTTTTAGATTTCTTTTTTGCCTTTTTCTTCTTGGCTTTCTTCTTGGCAACCTTCTTCTCGGGCGCCGGCTTTGCGGTCGTCTTTTTCTTCTTGCCTCTGCGTCCCCGCACCGGCGCAGCCGCCAACAGGTCCTTGCATTGCTCCAGTGTAAGCGACTTCGGGTCGGTGTCTTTAGGTACCCTTGCGTTCTTGGTCTTGTCAGTAATATACGGCCCGTAACGACCGTTGAGTACCTGGATGCCATCGTCTGCAAAGTCCTGAATGATGCGATTGGCATCTTCGATCTTCTTCGCTTCAATCAGCTCAAGCGCGCGCGGCAATTCTATGGTGTACGGATCATCTTCACCGCGAATCGATACGTACTTGTCCCCGTAGCGAATGTAGGGGCCGAACCGGCCGACACTGGCAGAAACGGATTTGCCATCCGCAGTTTGTCCAAGCTTGCGCGGTAGCTTGAATAGCTCCATTGCGTCAGGCAGCGAGATGTCGTTCATCTTCTGCCCGGGCCTCAATCCGGCAAATTTCGGCTTTTCTTCGTCGTCCTTGGTGCCGATCTGCACGAAAGGTCCGTAACGACCCATGCGGACGGTTACCGGTTTTCCGCTTTTAGGGTCTATGCCGAGCTCGCGTGCCTGCGCAACCTGCTCGCGAGTGACGCTCTGTTCCTTGTCGACACAAAGATCGGAGAACGGCTTCCAGAACTTCCTGAGCAGCGGCACGAGTTCCTTTTCGCCCAATGAAACGGCGTCGAGGTCATCCTCCATTCGTGCAGTGAAGTCGTAGTCGACGTACTGCGTAAAGTGCTCTGTAAGAAAGCCTATGACGATTCTGCCGATATCCGTCGGAATGAATCGCTTGCCATCGGTCTCCACGTACTCGCGATGCTTCAGCGTGGCAATGATGCTGGCATAGGTCGAAGGGCGGCCAATTCCATACTCTTCCAGCGTTTTTACGAGACTCGCCTCGGTAAATCGCGGCGGCGGTTCGGTGAAATGTTGTTCCGGGCGCAAAAGGTCTAGCTTGATGACATCGCCTTCGGCAATTTCCGGCAACAGGCGGTCGCTGTCATCGTCACCGTTATCGTCCCGGCCTTCCTGGTACACGGCCATGAAACCCGGTTCCACCAGGATCGAGCCATTGGCGCGAAAGCGGTGTCCGTCCTCGCGGTCCGGTCCCGCCGCAAGTTCGAGCGCGACGGTGTCGAATACAGCGGGCATCATCTGGCACGCCATGGTTCGCTGCCAGATCAGCGTGTAAAGTTTCAGCTGATCGCTGTCGAGCTTGCCTTTAAGGGACTCCGGTGAGCGCGCTGCCGACGTTGGACGGATGGCTTCGTGGGCTTCCTGGGCATTCTTCGATTTGGTCTTGAATTGCCGTGCCTCGTCAGGAAGGCTGGCCGCTCCATAGCGATCGACAATGACTTCGCGAATCTCGTCGAGCGCGACGTTGGCCAGTGTCACGGAATCCGTACGCATGTAGCTGATCAGGCCGACATTGTCTTCGCCCGGCAGTTCGATGCCTTCGTAAAGCTTCTGTGCAACCCGCATTGTGCGCTGCGTGTTGAACCCCAGCTTGCGGGAGGCCTCCTGCTGCAGTGTCGATGTCGTAAAGGGTGCCGCAGGATTCCGCTTGCGCTGCTTCTTGTCGACGCTGACTGCAGTTAATTCGCCGTTTGCTGCCTCGAGTATGGTCTTCTCGACTTCTCGAGCCGCCTTCTCGTCCTCAAAACTGAATTGCTCGACTTTCTCGCCGCGGTATTTGACCAGACGCGATAGAAACGGCTGGCCCTCTTTGCTGACATCGGCTTCTATAGACCAATACTCGCGCGCCTTGAACGCTTCGATTTCGAGCTCCCGCTCGACAATCATTCTGAGAGCAGGGCTCTGCACTCGCCCGGCCGACAGGCCGCGTTGAACCTTTTTCCATAGCAGCGGAGACAGGTTGAAGCCGACCAGATAGTCGAGAGCGCGCCGCGCCTGCTGTGCGCTGACCAGATCGTCCGAGATACCGCGTGGATTCTCTATGGCTTCGCGAATCGCGTTCTTCGTGATCTCGTGGAATACAACACGGTGCACTGGCTTGCCGTCCAGTGCGTTTCTCTCTTTTAGCAGCTCCGTCAGGTGCCAGGAAATCGCTTCCCCTTCGCGATCGGGGTCAGTTGCAAGATACAGAGCCTCGGATTTTTTCAGCGCCCGCACAATGGCATTTACGTGTTTCTCGTTCCGCTCGATGATCTGGTACTTCATAGCGAAGTCCTCGTCGGGGGCCACCGCACCTTCCTTGGGAATCAAATCGCGCACGTGACCGTACGATGCGAGAACATCGAAGTCATCACCCAGGTATTTGCTTATGGTTTTCGCCTTGGCCGGCGACTCAACTATGACGAGATTCTTTGACATTTAAATAAATTTTTCCTGCACCTTTCCGGCGCCCGAGACGAAAAACCGCGAGCTGCGCCGCGGTTGAATTACATGCTCGCCTTCTGCATGTCAAGAAAATCGAATGTGAGGCGCTGTTGGAAGCGGCGAAAAACTCGGTTAATGGATCGCCGCGGCGTCGTCGTCAAAAACCAGGTCTTCCATGCGAGCGTAAGCCTGCTCCTGCCCTGGCTGACTGAAAAGAACCATCAAGACGACCCATTTGACCTGTTCGACATCGATGTCGGGCGTATCGAGCGCCAGCAGTCTGTCGATCAGGATTTCGCGCTGCAACGGCGACAGGATTCCAATCTGTTCAAGATAGGTAATGAAGCCACGGCAGCCTACATCCAGGCGGCTTTGCTCGGAGTCGTTGTAGATACGCGTTCCGTGTGCAGTCTGGGCGCTGTGCGGCAGGTTTCTGTGATGATCCGTCAGGTCGTCGAGCCAGCTCAGCGCGCGATCAATTTCCAGATCGGCAAAACCGGCACGCGAGAGCTCATCGCGCAACACTTTCTGATCGGGCTCCGGCTCTTCCTCAGCGTCGATGTAGGTCTCGAACAAGTACATCAAAACGTCGAGTACATTCTCTTTCATTCCTGGAGCTACTCCTCAGTCAACTGTTCCTGAGCTGTGAGTATCGGCCGCCGGACTGGGTTTCGACTTTTCCCTCAAGCTCCAGGATCAAGAGCATGGAGGAAACCTGCTCGATCGTCAATCCGGATCGCTCGGCGAGCTGGTCCGCAGTTGCGGGATCGAATGCGAGAACTTCAAGCAGTGCTTTGTACTCCGGATCCAGTGTTGGCGCCGATGTTTGCACGTTTGTGGTCGCAGTATTTTGCATAAGGTGCCCGGCAAGTGAGCCGAGTTCGTTAACAATATCCTCGGCACTTTCGACCAGTTTTGCGCCCTCGCGAATGAGCTTATGACAACCGCGCGACATTGGATTGTGAATCGATCCGGGGATGGCAAACACTTCGCGACCCTGATCCGATGAGAGCCTGGCCGTAATCAGAGAGCCACTTTGACGCGCGGCCTCTACGACCAGCGTGCCAAGAGACAAGCCGCTGATGAGCCGATTGCGCTGCGGAAAATGTTCTTTCTTCGGCGCCGTGCCAAGCGAATATTCCGAGATCAATGCACCGCTTGCAGCTATACGATGAGCGAGGTCCCGATTCGCCGCCGGATAGACGCGGTCGATGCCGTGCCCAAGTACGGCTACCGTCATGGCATCGCTGGCGAGCGCACCGTTGTGCGCCGCAGTATCGATGCCCTGAGCGAGACCGCTGACGATGCAGAAGCCGCAACCCGCAAGGTGTTTTGCGAATTCGTAGGCGTTCTGCATGCCGCCTCGGGTGGGATTGCGGCTGCCGACGATAGCAAGCGATGGCAGATTCAGTGCTGCGCAATTTCCAACAACATATAAAAGGGTGGGTGCGCCAGGCATCTGTCGCATGAGTTCCGGGTAATCCGGTGAATCCGGGTGAACGAGATGATGTCCCGCCGCCTGCAGCCATTCGACATCGCGGTTGATGGCATTTTCGTCCGGGCGCAGGATAGCGTCGCGCAGCGATTCGGGCAGCTCGTTACGACGGGCAGCGACAATCGCTGTCGCACTGCCGTGCGCCTGCAACAACCGTGCAAGGTTTTCACCGTGCAAATGCGCTTTGCCCAGGATAAGCCATGCACGATCGAGCTCATTCACGAAGCGCTCTCCACGATTCAGTCGTGCGGTAAATGCCTTTCGGTGTGAAAAAAAAAGCGGCGCTCCCGTACCGAGAGCGCCGCTTCTTCCAGAGACTCCGTCAGTTCGGGTTACGAACCGCGTCGTGAATATGAATGTCGCTGGTTGCTTCCATCACCAAGCCATACCCGATGCGGTCATACACCTTGAATACCATGATGGTACCGGCTTCCTCATCGGGCAGCTTGACCTTTTCCCCGCCAAACAGCGAGTTTTTGCTTGCGAAGCTGCCGGCGTATCGATCACGCACTTCCTCGCCAGCCTGGAATACGGTCAGAATGTCGCCCGGTGCGAGGCCGTTACGAGCTCCGCGATTGAGAACGACGACCTGGTACTGGCCAATCAATGCAACGCCGTCTACAACGGAAATGATTTTTCCATCGATATTTGAATCCGGCGCTTTCGGAAAGAAGTTCAACGGAATGTCGACCGATTCCGGCAACAGTTTATCGCCTTCGTTGGTTTCGCGATTGGTCTCGTGCAGCGCCACGGTTGCCGGGTCACCACCGCGGACCAGGGAGCCCTCGCCAACGAAAATGCCAGAGTAGCCGACGACCTTGCCGTCATCCGGGTCTTTAAGTTCGTCACCGACCTTCACAACACTGTAGCGTGTCCCGGCTGGTGATGCTGTTCCGCCTCGAACGTAAATCTGGTTGCCGGCCGCGCCCATCATGTGATCACCGCGTACAGCGAGTACGTACGGAAGCCGCGAAAGCTGGTCCTTCTCCAGCACCAGACCCTTCGAAAGAAAGGCGGCGATTTCTTCGTACGGGATGCTGGTGATGGCTTCGGACAGCGGTGTGATACGTGCCTGTGGGGAAAGGCGATAAGTCGAGGCGCGAATATTGGTTATGCGTTGCTGGCCATCGATGTTTACCAGCGCTAGAACGTCGCCCGGATATATAAGGTGCGGATTCACAACCTGCGGATTGACGTACCAGACTTCCGGCCAGTACCACGGATCCTTCAGGAATGTCGCAGCGATATCCCACAGCGTATCGCCGACCTGCACGACGTACTCGTCGGGATGGCCATCGGCAAGCGGCACCGGTCTGCTGACTTGCTGCAGGACCGGCTGGTTCGCCGTCGTTACCGGCGAGGTGTTGGCGGTACGGTTCATGGACGTCGAGCTGCCCGCGGTTTGCGCGGGCTGACTGGCAGCCGGTGCCGGAGCATCGTCGTCATTGTAAAACGGGCTTAGAGAGCAACCGGCCAGTGCTGCGGCCAGACCGATGACAGTCAGCAGGCGACTGGCGTTCAAGCAATTTTTGCGGGAAAACATGATTGACGGTTGCTCCATCATTATGATCCAAGGCTGCCGCATGGCAGGCGTTGCTATAATATGTCGTGTCGACGCCGGGCGGGCTGCCAAACGCGTCACAATTCCGCGTCTGCAGGGATAATAGCGGCCCGTTTTCACGCGGCATTGTCTGACATCTTATTCAATAAAGTCAATTATTTAGCTGGAGTTTGTGGCAACTTACGCGAGTTTTCATCGGGCAAAATATGGCAAAACTGAGAATTTTGGAATTTCCGGACCCCAGGCTGCGCACCAAGGCGCTGCCTGTCGAGGTCGTTGACGATCGCTTGCGGCAGCTGGTCGACGACCTGTTCGAGACCATGTACGCAGCGCCTGGTATCGGGCTGGCCGCGACCCAGGTGGACGTCCACCAACGGCTTCTCGTTGCCGACGTATCGGCCGACAAGTCTCAGCCCTGGGTGCTGATCAACCCGGAAATCCTGGAAAAAGACGGTGTTGCCGTGTCCGAGGAGGGCTGTCTTTCCGTGCCCGGCTATTACGACGAGGTCGAGCGTGCGGAGCATATTCGGGTGCGTTACCTGGACCGGGATGGACGGCAGCTAGAGAAAGACATGGATGGACTGCTCGCCATTTGCGTGCAGCACGAGATGGATCACCTCGAGGGGCGTTTATTCGTCGACTACCTGTCGGAGGCCAAACGCCAGCGCATTCGCAAACGCCTGATCAAGGATCGCCGCGCGCAATCGACCGAAGCAACGGTGCTCTGATACCGCGAGCCGTCGCAGGTCCCCTATGAACATTGTCTTCGCCGGCACGCCGGAGTTTGCGTGCGAGTCATTGAAAGCGCTGATTACAGCCGGCTATACGCCGAGCCTCGTCCTGACTCAGCCGGATCGCCCGGCGGGCCGCGGCAAGAAATTGTCCGCGAGCCCTGTCAAAGAACTCGCGCAGAAACACGATATTCCCGTCTGGCAGCCCGTGACGCTGAGAGACGCCGCGATCGTCGCCGATCTCGCCGCACATAAACCGGATCTGCTTATCGTCGCTGCGTACGGATTGTTCCTTCCCCAAGTGGTGCTCGACATTCCGCATCTGGGTTGTGTCAACGTGCATGCATCGCTGCTGCCGCGCTGGCGCGGAGCATCGCCCATACAGGCGGCAATCCTTGCGGGCGACCGTGAAACGGGCATAAGCCTGATGCAAATGGAAGCCGGTCTCGACACCGGACCGGTGCTCGCCGCCGAGTCATTACCCATAGGATCGAACGAAACCGCCGCTCGATTGCATGATCGACTGGCGGCGTTGGGCGGCGAGCTGCTGGTGAAAACATTGCCGGCTATTTGCGAGGGCAATTGCGAACCGCTGCCGCAAGACCCGGATCAGGTGACATCGGCTGGCAAAATCCGCTCACAGGATGCACAGATAGACTGGTTACAGCCCGCAGAAATCAGTGCACGAAAAGTACGCGCGTACAACCCCGCACCCGGTGCCTGGTTCAGCTACGGGGACGAGCGCATAAAGGTTTGGTCTGCTGTAGCACTTGATTCGGACAAACGCTTGCCCGGAACGGTGATTGCCGCAGGCAAGGACGGAATCGACGTGGCCTGTTCGGAAGGAGCGCTGCGTATGACCGAATTGCAACGCCCCGGTCGCCGGCGCGTCAGCGGAGCCGAGCTCGCGGCGCAACTGCCGTTGTCCAACAATCGATTGCACTGAGGCAGTATGTCGGATATTCGCAGAGGTGCCAGGTTGCGTGCCACCGCGGCGACAGTTGTCGATCGGGTTGCAGGCGATGGCCGTTCGCTGGATGTTGCGCTGGCCGAAGCGAAAGTTCTCGACACCGAGCTGCCGTTGCTGCGCATGCTGTGCTACGGAACCATCCGCCACCACTGGCGACTGCGCTGGCAGCTCGGGTCCTTGCTCGATCGTCCGATCAAGTCCCGCGATCGGGTTATCGAAGCCCTGCTAGCGATTGGATTATTCCAGCTCACGGATACTCGCGTGCCGGATCACGCATCGGTCTCGATGACAGTCGAGGCCGCGCGGGTCCTGCGACGGCCACAATACGCAGGGCTGATCAATGCCGTGTTGCGAAATTTTCGACGGAAAACCCCGGAGACGGCGTCTAATGAGGAAGCGGAGCTAAATCATCCGCAATGGTTGATCGATGTGTTTCGGAAAGACTGGCCCAATGATTGGCGTTCCATCGTGGATGCCAACAATGAGCGGGCGCCGATGTGGTTGCGTGTCAATTCAAAGAGGACGAGCGCAGCGCACTATGCGGAGTTGTTGGCACTCACCGAATCCGCGTCCGAAGCGACGACCGTGCCTGGCCTCGAGCATGCGCTTCGACTTGATCGGGCCGTCGACGTCGATATGCTGCCGGGGTTTCTCGACGGCCTGGTTTCTGTACAGGATGGCGCAGCGCAGATCGCAGCGCCCTGGTTGCTGGCAGGCGGTGGCGCGCGGATTCTCGATGCCTGCGCGGCTCCCGGCGGAAAAACGGGACATTTGCTGGAACTCGCAGGTGAAGGCCCGGTTCTAACCGCCCTGGATCTGGACAAGGACCGGCTCGCCGGTGTCAGGGACAACTTAAAACGCCTTCGACTGGACGCAACCGTTGTCGTCGGCGATGCATCCAACCCACAGGCGTGGTGGGATGGCAACGCGTTCGACCGGATCCTGCTCGACGCGCCTTGCTCGGCCACGGGTGTTATCCGGCGCCACCCGGATATCCGCCTGCTGCGCCGCGAGTCCGACATCGCGGAACTGGCAGCGCGGCAAATGCAGATGCTGGCTGCGCTGTGGCCATTGCTGGCTCAAGGCGGGCGCCTGTTGTACGTGACCTGCTCTGTCTTGCAGCAGGAAAATGACTCGCTCGTGGAGGAATTTGCCGGAAAGCATCCGGATGCTGTCGAAAGCTCCGTGTTGCCAGATTACAACATCCGCGATCTAATGCGGCGTAAGGCCTTGGGCTTCCAGGTGTTGCCCGGGACGGCGGGGATGGACGGCTTTTATTTCGCCTGCCTGGAAAAAGCCCCGGGACAACACTGAGTAAAAATGACCCTATCAAGGACAATCGCAGCCTGTCTCATCAGCCTCCTCGCGGTCGCACCGCTGGTGGCGCAGGATGACGCTGACCGTGCCGGGTACTTCGATGTCCGCTCGGCGTCTACCACCCTCATCAATGGTGTGCATCAGCTCGAGGCTCGCCTTCAACTCGTATTGAGCGACGAGGCGCTGGGCGCCCTGAACAGCGGCGTTGCGCTGCGTATCGAGCTGAACCTGGACGTGATTCGGGTGCGGCGATTCATGCCGGATTCGGTAGAAGCCGAATTGATCTGGCAATACGAACTGGAATACCGGCCGCTCAGCCAGCGTTACATCGTGCGAAACATTAACAGCGGTGTTCAGGATTCCTACGCGACACTTTACTCCGCATTAAACAATCTCGGGCGCGTGCAGGGGCTCCCTGTGATCGATGATTCGGTACTTTCAAGGGACAGCAGCCACAGGGTGAGACTGAGAGCGGCGCTGAGTACGCGCCAATATCCGGCGCCGCTGCGGGTCATTTTTTTCTGGCGCGATGAGTGGCAGCTAAAGAGCGAATGGTACGAATGGTATCTCGAACGATAAAAAAGCTCGCGTATGTCACTATCGGCGCACTGGGCGTCGGTTCTGCATTGGCTGCTTTGTTCCTGTTGAGTCAAACCTCGCAGAACACCGAGGAATTCGATCGGCTGCACATTACGATGTTGCTGATTAATATCGGCGGCGTTTTCGTGCTGTTTGCATTGATTGCCGGGAACCTGTCCCGGCTTTACCGCGACCACCAGAACCGGGTGCCCGGCTCCAAGCTGAAAGCGCGCATGGTCGGCATGTTCGTAGGGCTGGCGGTTTTGCCGCTGCTGGTCGTTTTCTACTTTTCGATGCAATTCATCAATCGCGGCATCGACTCCTGGTTCAAT
>JAOUGX010000088.1 GCA_029865385.1 Gammaproteobacteria bacterium | reverse complement strand
CTGATCGGCATGGCGCGCAGCTCGCGCCGTTCAGGCTGGAATCGGAAACCGGCCTTTGTCCAGGAAAGCTTTGCGCGGTAAGAGATGTAACTCGTCGCCCAGGCGAAAGCTCACTCCGTCCGTTCGAGTTTCGCACAGCCCGTGCCGGGGATTTCGGTGTTTCCGGGATCGAAGCGCAACCGGCGAGAACAAGGCGACGTTGACTTCATCCCCGTCGGCTCTTGCCGAAAGATAGGTAATGGCCTCGATGCCGCGTTCGCGAAGCTCGGTGCCGAGCTCCTGGCACGGCAGATACTTTGATTTGTGCCGCAGCACTTTCTCGTGGCGCGTGAACGGCGCGCGCGTTAGATCCATGCCCTTGTCCGTCTGGTAATTCGCCTCGAACACAGTGAACTGGCTGATAACGCGATCGCTGAATGGCTTCTCCATGCCTTCGAGGAATACCAGTCGGTAGTAGGCTGCCTCGGCAAACAGCGCAGCATCACTCAGTGCACCATAGAAAAGACTGGGTTCGAAACGCCGGCCGAATCGCGAGCCCCATTTGAGCGGCGGATAGCGCCATGGCGTTCGCAACAGGTAGTCGAGTCTCTGCAGTCTCTTGTGAAACAGCCCCCCGGGCTTCGACTCCTCGAGAAGGCCTTCGAGAATTTCATGTTCGGCCAGGTTATCGACCAGCGCTACGGTAACTTTTTGCTCCTGGTTCTCGACCATGCGCTTGAGCGTGCCCATGAGGCCGCCCGTTTCGGCATGCGTTAAGACTCTGCGCCAGAACGTGGCGTCATACTTTGCCACGTATCGCGTCCAGGTATTCGCTCACTGCAACCAGGCCGCCTACAGATTGCAACTGCTCATGAGGAATGCCGCCGGTGTGCCAGTTACGCGTGGACAACCACTCGCGAATCTGCTGCGGGTTGTCGTCGACCATGACTGCCAGCGCGCGGTAGCAGCGAATCAGGATTTTGGCGAGTTCGCCGGATTTGCTCTCCGGATCGACGCCCGACCGTGAAATGCTGGAGCGGTCCCGCCCCAGCACTTTCGCGAGTTCGGGTCGCGACAGGCCCATGCGCTCCGCGGCACGAAGCACCGCGGTACCGAGAACCTGGCTCGGGTCCTGCTTGCTTTGATGTCTTGCGCTGACCATGAGCGCATTGTAGGCGAATACTTGTGGTGATGCAAATGCACCGTTTTTTCAATATTCGTGCAAAAGTTCGAGCTTCATTTGGCCGTGATAGCGATAACCTGCCAGCTTAGCAATGCGCTCAGCGCAACACCTACGAATGTTGCAATCGCATAGCCAAACAGGCCAACCAGAATTCCTGGCGCGACCAGTGGTTGCCAGCCCTTGCTGGCCGCCAAGGCGGCTGCCGGCGCCGGGCCCAATATGCAGGCATTGGACGCGATCAGCACTTCGGCAAGGTCCAGCTTCATCCATTTGCCGATAACCACGAGCAAACCCAGGTGCACGATAACCATGACCACGATGAACATGACTATTGGAAACGCGGCGCCCAGTACGTCGCCAAGGTTGGCCCCTGCGCCGATCGCAACGAAGAATATGTACATGAACAAAGTGCCGATCTGGAATTCCGACGACACCTGCCTGACGATCGGCTTGGCGAAGTTTGCAACAACGAGGGACAGCGCCGTAACAACGAGAATGAAAAGCGACTCGATGCCAACGAATGCAGTCAATGCAGCGCCGACACCGCAAACAACCATGCTCACGGCAAGCCCCATGGCGGCATTCACCAGTTTGAATGGACCTGATTCTTGCGAACCCGAATCACCCTGCTGCTCCGCCCCAATAGCAATCACCGTGTGACCGATAAATTTCGATGGCATTGCATTCCGGATGAATCGGACGGCCGGCATCAACATTAGCAGAATAAGAAAGAACACGGCGCCAACCGCGTCCGCCGACAGGCCGGCTACGTAGATCGACGAATCCTTGATGCCAACGGCCTCGGCAGTCGCCACGAAATTGAGTGAACCGCCAATGTAACTCGAGGTCACGGTACCGGCGATCTGTGCTTCCAGCGGCCCCATATCGACAAGCAGAACCCCCACCAATGCACCCGCCACCGTTGCGCTCGCTGCCAGCACAAAAGCGATGAGCATCGGGCCGGACTCGGAAAAAATAGTTCTCAGATCAGCGCGCATCAGCAGAAGTGGGATTGCTGCAGGAACCAGGAAACCGGCAATCGTGCCGTAGACCGGTGCCGAATAAGGAATGATCCCGAGATTTGACGCCGCCATCGCAATGGCAAGCAGCAGCAAAGGACCACCGAGCTGCTGCCCCCAGGGTCGGGTTTCGGCCCATAAGCCGAAGGCCACGATCACCATGATTACGGCACTGAGCGCAAACGTTTGATCGGCATCAATCAGCGGCATGCCTCAGCATAACAAAAAGGTGGCGGGTCTATTTTTGAAAAAATAAACCCGCCACCTTTTTCGCGGCACCTTTTTCGAAGTAGGTTCCGTTTAGAAATTTACGCCAACAAGTAAACCGTAGGTTGCGGGGCGGATGTAGGCCATATCGGCATAGCCCGTCGCAACCGTATTGTCCGTGCCGACGGACGTGATCCCCATCTCATCGGTCACGTTCTTGCCATAGAGCTCGAAGGTCCAACGCTCGGTGCGCAGCCCCGCCCGAAGATTCAGCGTCGTATAGCCGTCGACCTCGCTCAGACTGCCGCCGGCATCTCTTTCGTCAAAATCGTATGGCCGGCTGTCGGTGTAGCCCAGCGTGCCTCCGATATAGGCCGTCGAATCACCCATGATGGCCCATTCGTAGTCTGCCGAGAGGCCGAATCCCCATTCCGGAACGTACGGCAACGCATCGCCGTCAAGGCCGCCAACCTGCGGACTGGTGTCCTGTGTCAGGCTGGCATCCGTGAACGCGCCATTGAACGACACCGAGAAATCGTCGCTCGGAAAAAGGGCGGCGGTGAATTCGAAGCCTTTGCTCACGGCCGTGCCGCCGTTGGCGTTCACGCCGAAACCGTTTACAACGGCAAAAAGTTGGATGTCGTCCCAGTCGAGATAGAAGGTCGCGGCATCCAAAGCAAAGAGTCCGTTGGCACTCGTCATTTTCAATCCCAGTTCGTAACTGGTCAGGCTGTCCGAATCATAGGAAGAAGGCGTGCCTGGCGGTGCACCGGGAGGCAGTACGTTCGGACCACCCGGTCGAAAACCGGTCGCAACGCGCACGTAGGCCGAGGTGTTGTCGTTGAACTCGAAGCGTGGCGAGATTGACCACGTGAACGGCGATTCGGACGAGGACCCGTTGATCGTCATCGGCGCGCCACCGGCCAGCGGTCCGTCGGTATTCTGCGTTGCAGATTGATCGTTGTCACTCTGGCGAGCACCGAACGACAGCTCGAATTTATCCGTAATGTGCCACGTAGCATTCGCGAATACCGCAATCTCTTCGTAGTCCGACGTCAGGTTCGCCACAGCCAGGACCGGAAATCCTGCGATCTGGTTCTGGGTGCCCGGCTCAACGGCCAGAATCAGTTGGTCGATCAGCGACTCCTCGTCCGTGTAATAGGCGCCGATCAGCCACTCGAAAATATCACTGTCGGCTGACAACAGGCGGAACTCCTGTGTCCATTTATCGGTGCTGGTTACCTGCGGCAAAATGGAACTGATAAGGGTGTCGATTTGCGGCGTACCGGGATCATCAAATATAAACGTCAGCAATGCAGACAGCGGCGGGCCGCCGGTCAAACCGGCGCCAACTGCCGCGTCGACCTGGAAATCCTGTTCGAAAGTACCGTAGCTGGTCACCGACTGCAGACTGGCGCCACCGAAGTCCCAGTCGAGCGTGCCACTGTAGACTCGATACGCGATATCGGTGAATTGCTCCTGGTAGCGCGACTGCACCGGACTGTTGTTGATCGGATCGAAAGTCGCGGGATCGGCATCGACCGTGTTCGGTGCATCGCTGTTGATGTCCTGCATCAGCGCCATCAGATTGATCGAAAAGCTGTCAGTCGGCTGGTACAGCGCCTGGAAGCGTCCACCGTAGGTGTTGAGCGAATTGATGCCGTCCCTGACTAACGTTCCATCGAGTACGTTTACGCTCGGATCCTGCAGCGCGGGAATCGGATTATTGCCGATGGAATCGATGTAGCCTTCGTCGGCACGGTAAAATCCACTGGCGCGGATGGCAAACTGATCGGTAACCGGCATGTTGATCGCGCCGGTGATCGCGTAGCTCGGGTCAGCGTCCTTGACGCTTTCCACGGTCCCCTGCAGTTTTCCTTCGAACTTCTCGGTATTCGGCGCGGCGGGCACGTACTTCAACACGCCGCCGAGCGAGCTTGCGCCGTAAAGCGTTCCCTGCGGACCGCGCAGCACTTCGACACGGGCGATGTCGAACGTATCGAAGTCGCCCGAGAGAATCGCACCGTTGGCAAGACCGGAACTCGAACCGAACGGTGTGTCAGCGACGTATACGCCGACAGTCGACGCAACGCCGCCGGTATTAATACCGCGCAGTGTCAGGCGAGTGACTCCGCGCGTCGCACTGTTGATACTCAGCCCGGGCACCAGCGCCACCATGTCCTGAAAATTATCGGCTTGCTGCAGCGCGAGTAATTCGCCGTCGAGCACCGAAATCGACATTGGGATTTCTGCCAGTGTCTGTTCGCGCTTTTGCGCGGTGACAATAATTTCTTCCACTACAGCACTCGTCTCGCCCTGGGCTGACGCTGTCGGTGCGCATATCGCACCCACGAAAATCAAGCCTATGACCGTAGTGATACAAACATTTGAATTGTGCATGGCTGACATTTACCTGTTTTGAGATGTATTCACCCTGATGCGCTCAACCCCCCGCGCAATACCAGCGCTATCGATCTTAATGGGACCGATGGAAAACCTATTAGTCGGATTCGGCTATTTACTGTGCAGAAACGGTGGTTTCAGAAAGGGAAAGCTGCCGCGGCCACGCAGCAGAACAGCCGGGCTCGGTGAAAGCCGGTAAGAGCCGGCGGAAATCAGCTGCCCCGATGTGCGCCCTGAGACCGGCGCCACTCTTTCGGGCTGCGACCTACCTGCCGGCGAAACGCGCGGGAGAACGCTGAATGATCTTCATACCCCACGATGTCGCATATTTCCGATATCGAGTGCCGGTTCTCTTTTAACAGCAAGCGCGCCGCCTCGATCCGTTTGTTGATGCAAAACTGCAACACCGTTATTCCGTTCATCGATTTGAAGCCGCTCTTCAAACGGGTTTCGGATATGCCAAGTTGCTGCGCCAGTGTGGGCAGCGCCGGCGGGTTGGCGTATTCAAGGCTCAGGATCGCGCGAGCCCTGCGGATTTTGTCGCCATACGGAAGATCCAGATCCAGCGGATTGCGATCGGCCAGGTTCTGGCTGTTTTTGAGAATTTGCAGACCGATACACAACAATTCGTCGAATTTCGCGGACATCCAGTGTCCGAGCAGGGTGCCCGACACCGGCAGGTGAAAACAGGACCAGATCGAATCGCGATGGACCTCTTCGAGAAAAAACACGCGCTGGCTGGGCTTCTTGTTCTCACCGTCAAGGATCTCCAGTAACCAGAGCGGGTAGGCCTCCCTCGACTCGCCCAACCGGTCCAGCAAGTTCGACAACGTCGTGTGAACGGCCACGTGGCGGATCTGCGCGTCGCGCTTCGGCACCCGATACGTGGTCTCCTTTTTCGGCACGGCCGAAACGATGAGCGCGGGACCCAGGTCATGGGTGTTCTTGCGCTTGCCGAGAAACTCCGACCGTTTGACTGTCGAGACAAATTGAAAACTGATCAGGTCGGCCACCTGGTTTCGGATGACAATGGACTTCCGGAGAATCGTGTCGTCGATCTCAATGACGCAGTCCCGGTTGATGCGATAACACGACAGCCCTTCGAAGCCGCCCTTGCCCAGGTCGTAGATGAAATTGTGATCCGGCGTGGATGCGAACTTGGTCAGTCGCCGCGCTTTCTTGAACATTGCACCGAGGAGCGCCGCCGACATCTCTTCCGGATCGAAGACACCATCAATTTCGACCCAGAATTCATCACCATAGAACATGTGCTTTTGGTCCCGTCATGCCGGTTCGCCGGATAGTCAAGGGCTTGCCTGGCCATTATAGGAAAACCTGCCGAATCTGCACATTATGGTGACGCATCGGCCTAACCGGCCAGCGGCGGTCGCGGATATGATCGAATTAACTCGACCCATGGCACTGACTGGACAACAACACATGAGCAGAATTACAGGCCGGTTACTCGTTGGATTCATCACGCTGCTGATCGGTGCAAACGCCGCCGCGGCCAACCTGGATGACCCGGCGCTTCTCGAAGCGTATGTCGACGGCGTCGTCGAACCACTGATGAAGAACGAGAGCAGCCCGTCAGGCACTGTCGCAATTGCTAAAGACGGCGAGTTGATCTTTGCCAAGGGCTACGGCTTCGAGAACATCGAGGAGCAGAAGCTTGTCGATCCACACACAACGCTTTTTCGGCCAGGCTCCGTTTCCAAGCTCTTTACCTGGGTCGCGGTCATGCAGCTTGTCGAGCAGAGCAAGCTGGATCTCGACGCGGACGTCAACGACTACCTGGAGACTTTCCAGATCAAGGACACGTTCGAAGATCCCATAACACTTCGACACATCCTGACGCATACGCCCGGCTTCGAGGACGGAGGCCTGGGATACCTCATTATAGAGGACCCTGCAGACGCAATTTCCCTGCGCGAAGCAATGAAACGTTACCAGCCTGAACGCGTCAACCCGCCGGGCACACACACTGCCTACTCCAATTATGCAACCTCGCTCGCCGGCCTGATTGTCCAAAATGTGTCCGGCGTGCCATTTAACGACTACATCAGGCAATACATATTCGATCCCCTCAGCATGAACAACTCCAGCTTCGCCGAGCCGCTGCCGGCAAAGCTGGACGAACACATGGCGAAGAGTTACACCACCGACAAGGGTAGGTTCGTCGAAAAACCTTTTGAGATCATTGCCAATTTTGGCCCGGCTGGCGCCCAGTCAGCGACGTCGACGGACATGGTCCGCTTCGCCCAGGCGATGCTTAATGGCGGAGAACTCGATGGCAATCGCATTCTAAAGAGGGAAACTGCGGACCTGATGTTCGCTCCGGCGTTTTCGCACGACGCACGCCTGATGGGCATGGGCCTCGGTTTCTACGCGACCGACTACAACGGCTTCCGCGTCTTGGGCCACGGCGGCGACACGCAGTATTTTCATTCTTACCTTGGCATTGACCAGAAAAACGGTCTCGCTTTCTTCGTATCGTTCAGCGGATCGGGCGGAAGTACCGTCCGGTCGTCATTCGCGCCCGCGCTTTATGCCGAGTTTTTCCCGCGCAGTGAATCACTGCCAGTTCCGCCGAAAGGGTTTGCGGAAAGGGCGGGCAAGTATGCTGGCACTTACCGCTTCTGGCGCGGCAATTTCTCCAAGCTAGAGAAAGCATTTGGCATCAGCAGCGTCGTTAAGGTCGCACCGACCGAAGATGACACGCTTCTGCTCGCGTTTGCGGGACAGGCCAAGCAATACGTGGAAGTGGATAAGAACCTGTTTCGCGAGCTGAACTCCGGTTTGTCGCTGGTTGCCGGCATCAGTCCCCCGCTTCTGGCTTTCCAGGAGAATGCTGACGGGGCCATAACCGGCTTTGTCATGGATGGCCTGCCGTTCATGTCTTTATACAAGTCTCCCGCATACGCCACGCCGTCATTCAATTTTTCCTTGCTCGGGTTCGCGCTGCTGATCTTCCTCCTGGTAATGCTGCGACGCTTCTATCAGCGCAGGGAAATCAGGGCACTGACCGGCAAGGACAGGTCCGCGTTGAATGCATCCCTGTACGCGTCGGTTGCACATCTGTCGGTCGTGGTGGTTGGCAGTATTGTGATCTCGATAGCGATGGAAAATCTTATGGCCGGCTTCCCGTTACCATTGAAGCTGTGGCTGATACTGCCGATCATCGCGACACTGTTATCTGCGTACCTCGTCTACGCCGCATTTGGCGTTTGGCGGCAGAAATTACTCGCAGGCACATGGGCACGAATACGCTTTTCTATTGTCACTTCGTGCGCGCTATTCATGTGCTGGTTTTACTGGTACTGGAACATTCTTGGCTTCAAGTACCTCTAAACCCGGATTCCTGACAAGTGTCCAGGTTGCGCAAGGTCAGGTTTTCGACCGAGCCGTGGGAATTCAAGACGCCGTTCAAGATCACCGGATACACGTTTTCGGTCATCAAACTGCTGCACGTCGCAATTACGCAGCGCGGCGTCTCTGGTTGCGGTGAAGCGACCGGGATTTACTACATGGGCGAAACCGGCGAGTTGATGCTGGCTCAGGCCAACTCGGTAAAGCAGGCGTTAGAGCAAGGCCTGAACCGTGAAGAGTTGCGCAGTCTGCTGCCGGCAGGTGGTGCCCGCAATGCGATCGACTGCGCATTGTGGGACCTGCAGGCCAAGCTCGAGCGCAAGTCCATCTGGGAGCTAACCGGCATCAAGCCGGGAGCCATTCACAGCACCAACACCATTGGCCTCGGTACGCCCGAGGATATGGCGATTACCGCGAAGAGCCTCGATTCGCGGCTGATCAAAGTGAAGCTGGACAGCGAATTGCCGTTCGAACGCGTTGCGGCAGTTTGTGCTGCGCGTCCAGATGCCGAGATCCTCGTTGACGTCAATCAGGGTTGGAAATTCGACCAGCTGGTGGAGCTCGCGCCGAGGTTCGCCAAACTGGGCGTGGCGATGATCGAGCAGCCACTGCCGCGTGGGGGTGACGACCAACTGGAAACTTATCGGCCGCCTCTCCCGCTGTGCGCCGACGAATCCTGCCTCGATACCAGCGAGTTTGAACAAGCGGCGCGTCGCTACCAGATGATCAATATCAAGCTGGACAAAACCGGCGGATTGACCGAGGCCCTCGAACTCGCCGCTATGGCGCGCGCGCGCGGGATCGGCCTGATGGTCGGAAACATGGGCGGCACCTCGCTCGCAATGGCACCCGGTTTCGTCGTTGCGCAATTGTGCCGCTTCGTCGACCTCGACGGAGCATTGTTCCTGTCAAAGGACAGGGCAAACCCGATGCGCTACAACGCGGGCGTCCTGTCAGCACCGAGTGCCGCCTTGTGGGGATAGAAGCCTGCTGCAGTCTTCCCCGGCAGTTTCGACGCCATCGAAGTTTCGACTTTTGAAGCACTCGACGTTCCAGAGAATCTGGCTGCCCGGATTCCTGCTGCAATCGGTGATTATCGGCGGTGGCTACGCGACCGGCCGTGAACTGGTTGAATTCTTTTTGAAATCCGGGCCAGCCGGCGGGCTGCTGGGGATGCTGGTCGCAACAATTCTATTCAGCATCGTCAGTGCACTGTGTTTCGAACTGGCCCGCCTGACTCGCAGCTACAACTATCGCCGCTTTTTTCACCAGCTTCTTGGCAGGGGCTGGTTCGCCTATGAACTCGCGTATTTCATGCTCGGCCTGCTGGTGCTTGCCGTGGTCGGCGCTGCCGCCGGCGAACTTGTATCGGAACACCTGGGCCTGCACAAGACTCTCGGAACATTCACATTGATGGCCCTGATCGGGCTGCTGGTTTTTTTTGGCTCATCCTTGATCGAGAGAGTCCTGGCAGGCTGGTCGTTTCTGTTGTACGGGACCTATGCGGTTTTTGTTGCCTGCTATTTGTGGTTGTACGGCAATGACTTGCTTACAAACCTCGATCTTGAACCGGTCGGAGAGCAGTGGTTCAAAAGCGGACTCATGTATTTCGGTTACAACATCGCAGTTATTCCCGTTGTTCTGTTCTGCGTGCGTCACATGAGCTCGCGACGCGATGCTTTCACCGCCGGCTTGCTCGCCGGACCCCTGATCATGACGCCGGCGCTAATGTTTTTCCTGGCGATGGCTGCCAGTTACCCGGCGATTCTTAACTCAACGGTGCCTGCCGACTTCATGATGCAAAGGCTCGATTTGCCGCTTTTGAAAGTCGTTTTCTACGTGGTGGTATTCGGCACTTTTGTCGAAACAGGGGCGGCCTTCATCCACGCCGTCAACGAAAGAATCGACGAGGTCTTGCGGGAAAAAGGCAGGGTATTGCCTCAGTGGCAGCGGCCTCTGGTCGCAGTAGTTGCGTTATTCGCCGCCCTGTTGCTGGCCGTCAAGTTCGGGCTGATCGACCTGATTGCCAAAGGCTACGGCACGCTGACCTGGGCATTCGTCATTCTGTTCGCCATCCCGCTGTGCACCATCGGTGCACGGAGAATCTGGCGAAACAAGAAATCTGGAAACGAGCACGTGGAATCGACGCTATGACGCTCGCCATATAATGAGGAAGCCATGACAAACATTCGAAAATCCATCGCATTCACTTTGTTGATAATCGTCACCGGCCTGATATCCGCTAACACGGTAATGGCGACCCCCTCGAAACGTTCGATCGAGAAAACCATCGCTCGAACCATGGAGGAGTTCCAGTTACCTGGGATGGCCGTATCGATTGTTTATCAGGGAAAACTCTACTACTCGGCCGGCCACGGGATTGTCGAGACGGGCACGCACCAACCGGTTGATGACCGGACGCTCTTTCAGATCGCTTCGCTTTCCAAGGCCTTCACCGCAGCGACGCTGGCGATACTTGCGGACGACGGTAAACTCGACTGGGACGACCCGGTAATCGATTTTCTGCCCGAGTTCCGCATGTCGGACCCGTGGGTTACGCGCGAATTCACCATTCGTGATCTGCTGACACATCGCAGCGGCCTGCCGCTCGGCGCCGGCGATCTTCTGCTGTTTCCGCAGACCAACAGCACGCGGGAGGACATCATTCTCGCGCTGCGTTACCTGAAACCAGCGAGCAGCTTTCGTTCCGAGTTCGCCTACGACAACCTGCTGTACATCATCGCCGGCGAGGTGGTCGCGCGCACATCGGGAATTTCCTTCGAGGAATTTCTCGAACAACGCCTGCTGTTTCCGCTGGGTATGCGGGACTGTACTGCGACGCTGGCACGCGTCGACGGCGCCGCGGTCAAAGCCACTCCGCATGTCCTGACAGACGGAAAACACGAGACCACGCTTTCGCTCGAGTCCTCACTTGGATCGGCTGCCGGAGGTATCAATTGCAGCGCCCGAAGTATGGCGACATGGATGTCGTTCATTCTGAACAAGGGCCTGACGGCGGAAGGCGAGCAACTCATCAGCGGCGACAATTTCTCACAGCTTCTGAAACCGGTCACGCTATTGCCTGGCTCGGGCTATGTCGTGGAGCACACCGGCTCCTACCTCAATGCTTACGCGCTGGGCTGGGGTGTATCGACGTTCTACGGTCAGCCAATGCTGTCCCACAGCGGTGGACTGTGGGGTATGACCACGTTTATCGTCCTGTTGCCGGAACAGAATCTAGGGGTTTTCGTCACTAACAACCTGCTGTCGCCGGCACCGCGCGCGGCCGTCAACGATATTGTCGACCAATTTCTGAAGGGCATATCGAAGGACACCGGGAAAGACTGGATCGCGATTGTCGCCGAAGCATCGAGCGGCAGGCGCAGCGATGCAGCGGCGGCCGTCGCAGAAGCAGAAGCATCGCGAACTGCTGACAGCAAGCCAAGCCTGCCACTGGACGCCTACGTAGGAACCTATCGCGATCCCTGGTACGGCAACATTGAGATCACAACCACTGACGACGACAGGCTGCACTTTCAGTCGGGACGAAGCGAAACGCTTTCCGGCCGGCTGGAGCATTTCCAGTTCGACACTTTCATCGCCCGATGGTCGGACAGGAAGCTGAATGCGGACGCGTACGTTTCTTTCTCACTCAGCCCAACCGGCGAAGTCGAACGAATCCGTATGAAGGCCGTTTCGCCGACGACAGATTTTTCCTTCGACTTTCACGATCTCGATCTGCTGCGCGTACAAGAGCCGGGAGAACAATAGAAATGAGTATCCTGCGAACGACACTGATACTTCTTGCGGCAACTGCCGCCAATGCAACCGATTATGATGTGCTGGTCCTGAACGGTACGATCTATGACGGTACCGGTGCACCGCCCTACGTGGCCGATCTTGCAATCAGCGGTGATCGCCTGAGCGCTATCGGCACTTTTGCCGACAAGTCTGCTGACCTTGTAATAGACGCCGGCGGGCTTGCCGTTGCGCCCGGCTTTTTCAATATGCTCAGTCATGCGCATGTATCACTGATCACGGACGGCAGAGCGATGAGCGATGTCCTGCAAGGGGTTACTTTCGAAGTACTGAGCGAGGCCTCGCTCAGCCCGTTGAGTGACGCATCTGCCGAGATGTGGGAAGCCCTGTTCGCCGATGAGGACGTCGCGCTGTCCTGGCGAACCGTGGCCGACTATTTGCAGGTCGTCGAAGCCAGTGGTGTTTCACCCAATTTCGCGACATTCGTATCCGCCGCCACAGTGCGGGTGAACTTCCTTGGCATGGATGACGTGGACCCCACTCCAGATCAACTCGAACTGATGAAGGCACAGGTCGAACAGGCCATGAAGGACGGTGCACTCGGTTTGACCGACGCCCTGATCTATGCGCCCGGGGCTTATGCCGAGACCGAAGAGATCATCGAGCTGGCAAAAGTTGCAGGACGGTACGGTGGAATCTACACCGCGCATATGCGAAGCGAAGGCAACCAATTCATCGAAGCCATCGACGAGACGCTTCGAATCGGGCGCGAGGGCAAGCTGCCGGTGAAAATTCATCACCTGAAAGCGGCCGGCCAGCCGAATTGGGAAAAAATGGATATCGCAATCAACAAGATCAATGCATTACGAGACGAAGGCATTCCGATCACAGCGGACATGTACACCTACGTAGCTGGTGCGACCGGCCTGGACGCGTCGATGCCCACCTGGGTGCAGGCCGGCGGTTACGACAAATGGGCAGAGCGCCTGAAAGACCCGGAAATTCGCGCCAGGGTAAAAGCCGAAATGGCAATCAATGCCGAGGACTGGGAAAACATCGGCTACCTCGCCGGTCCCGACGGCATGATGCTTCTCGGCTTCAAGAACGACGAACTCAGGAAGTACAAGGGCATGACGCTGACTGAAGTCGCGAAGGAACGCGGGCAGGATTACCGTGACACCATTATCGATCTTGTTATCGAAGACGGTTCGCGTGTCGGCACCGTGTACTTTCTGATGTCTGAGGAAAACCTGAAAAAGCAGATTCGCCAGCCCTGGGTCATGTTCGGTTCGGATGCAGATGCCCCGGCCGCCGAAGGGGAAGCTCTTGAAGGCGGTGCACATCCGCGAACTTACGGAAACGTGGCCCGGCTGTTGAGTAAATACGTTCGCGAAGAACAGGTCATCACACTGCAGGAGGCCGTTCGTCGACTTACGTTGTTGCCTGCAGAAACCCTGGGCATCGGTACCCGCGGCCGGTTGGCCCCGGGCTACTTCGCCGATGTGGCGATCTTCGACCCGGAATCCGTCGCCGACAAAGCCACCTTCGACGACCCGCATCAATATTCGATTGGCATGGTTCACGTACTGGTTAACGGTGTGCCGGTTGTCAGCGAAGGGATGCATACAGGCGCAACACCGGGCCGCGCGGTACGTGGCCCGGGATGGAAGCCGTAAGCTCAGGTAACATTGGGAACCATGCACAAAACCGGGAAATGCCGCTGCGGGCTGTTTGTGTTCGAAGTTCATTGCGAGCCGTTAATGACCATGGCCTGTCAATGCACAGGTTGCCAGCGCATTTTCACTGAGCACGCTTTACAGAAGTAGTAACTTCAAAGTAACTCAGGGCGAAGCCGTCGTCGGTGGGTTGCACGGTGCAGCACGTCACTATTTTTGCCCGCATTGCATGAGCTGGATATTCACCCGGCCGGAAGGAATGGATGAGTTCGTCAACGTCCGCGCAAGTCTGATGGAGGACGCGCAGTCTTTTGTTCCATTTATCGAAACCTGCACGGAGGAGAAAATACCCTGGGCAGTAACGCCTGCCGCATACAGCTTCAACAAGTTTCCGCCGCCGGAGAGTTTCCCGGCATTGCTCGCGGAGTTTGCGCGAAAACGGGGACATTCCTGATTGTCCGAAAATCAGCAATGTCCCGGACTCTTTAGCCACATTTTGTCTATCCGGATAGGCACGCGAATGCACTGGCAGTGGTCGGGACCGTGATTTCCCGATAAAGTCGTGGGCACATTGGAGGTGCTCGTGGCCGATATTTTTATCTCGTATGCCCGCTCCGACCGGG
>JAOUGX010000161.1 GCA_029865385.1 Gammaproteobacteria bacterium | reverse complement strand
TTGCCCGGCCAGATCGCGACTGGGCGGAGAAACTCGCGAGCGCGCTTCAGGCTGAAGGCTGGTCGGTCTGGTGGGACCGACAGATCGAAGCCGGGTCGGCGTACTCTGCTGACATCGAGCGCGAACTCGGCAATGCCAAGGCCACAATTGTTTGCTGGTCGGAAGCTGCAAACCAGTCTGACTGGGTGAAAGACGAAGCAGCGGCGGCGCACGAGCAAAGCAAGCTCGTCCCCGTTCTTCTCGATACGGAGCGACCGCCCATTGGATTCCGACAGTACCAGGCGGTGAGCTTTGATCGCCGGAACGCTCCGGCCGACGCGCCCGCATTCCGGCAACTTACGCAAGCTCTCAAAGCCCGTATTACCGGGGCGCAAGTAGACACAACGGCCTACTCAACGCGCGCTGGCACAGAAAAGAAGCGCTCATTCGCAAACGTTCCGCGCTGGAGCATCGCGTTGTTTATCGTTATGGCGATGGCAATTGCCGTAATGTGGCTGCGTCGTGATGCAACGCAACCGGACGATATTGCAACACTCGAGAAATCAACAATGCGGTCAGTAGCGGTCCTGCCATTCGTGTCGATGAGCAGCACGGAGGAGGACGAGTTCTTCGCAGACGGGCTTTCCGAGGAGTTGCTGAGCGCACTTGCAGGAATCGAAGATCTCAAGGTGCCTGGACGAAGCGCCACGTTTGCGTTCAAGGGAAAAACCGGCAATCTACAGGAAATCGGGCAGTCGCTTGGCGTCGAACACGTGCTCGAAGGCAGTATCCGGCGCTCCGGCGAACGCCTGCGCATAACCGCGCAGCTCACATCGATTGCCGACGGATATCAACTATGGTCGGAAACTTACGATCGCGAGCTCGATGATCTCTTCGCGATCCAGGGCGACATTGCACGGCGTGTCGCAAATGCATTGAACTCACGGCTGGTCGAGGGCGATGCAATATTGTTTGATGCCGGAACACAAAGCGCCGCAGCGTTTCAGTCTTATGTGGAAGGTCGCCAGTACCTTGCACGCCGTGGCAAGTGGTTGTCGCGAGCGATCGCCAGCTTCGAGTCCTCTATCGACATCGATCCTGAGTATGCACGGGCTTACGCGGGTCTTGCGACGGCACATGTCGTATCGCACATTTATCTTAGTGTGCCGAAAGAGATAGCCAGGAAACGTGCCCAGACCTTTGCGAACAAGGCGATGGAGCTCGACCCTTCGTTGTCCGAGCCTCTGGCAGTTCTAGGCGCCATACAGTCCGACCAGACCAACTGGTCGGAAGCGACTCGCCTCTATCGTGAGGGCGAGGCACGGAACCCGGACGATGTCGTCGTGCTGCAGTGGCACGCCGAGCTGCTGGCAAATCTCGGCTATCTCCAAGACGCCCGCGCCAAGATCGAGCGCGCACTGGAGCTTGAACCCGGCTCGGCTATCCTGAATCTGATCGCCGGGAATGTTGCACTTTGCCAGGACGATTTTGACCACGCAAAGACGTACTACACGCGTGCCGAAGACCTCGGCATAAGCGACGGAGTCAACGGTGTCTCGCTGGTCGAATTCAAACGCGGCGATATAGACAAATCCGCAAAAATGCGCGCAAGAACGGCGCTGGCCGCGCAGCTAATTGCAGAAGAAGACGTGGAACCACTGACAGCCTTTTATGCGAGCATCATGCGTCGCGAAGCGGAAGTCGACGCGAGCATCGCCTCTTTTCCGACACTGGCAACGGATGACGACTTCCTCATGCCGGCCTACCTGTTTGCGGGTGAGCGAGAAAAGGCACTGAAGACCCTGGAGAACGATCCGGATGGCGATCTCGACAGCTTCTTCATGCTGTGGGCTAACCTCGACGTCAGCCTGAGAAAGCACCCCTACTTCGCAACTCTCGCAACAAACACAGGGCTTCTTGATTATTGGCTGACTCATGGATGGCCGGATGCGTGCAGGGCGGTCGGCGGAGGCGCGCCGGAAGCATTCGAGTGTGACTGACAAGGACTGGAGAAAATGGGGGACATTCCTGATATAGCGCATTAGTACGTTAAATCAGGAATGTCCCCCATTTTCCATTTGAGCACCTCAACTATTGCAATAGGCGCAGCAGCGCCACTCCTACAGCGGTACCGTTCGCGGTATATCCGGCAACCACGATCCTGCCGTCGGGCTGAATCAGCAGGTCCTGCCCGGAGTCGCCGCGGCCATGGAAATCGACGCTTACCGAGCCGTTGATTCCGAAGCTGCTGTCGAGACTGCCGTCCTTGTTGTACCGCGTGATCGCCACGTCGGTAATTGTGTTGCTGGTTTGGCGACCCGCCACCACGATCCTGCCGTCATCCTGCACCGCGACAGCCTGTCCGAAGTCGTCCGCGTTGGCACTCAAGGCGGTAGTCACTTCGCCGTTGTTGCCGAAGCTCTGGTCCAGGCTGCCGTCCGAGTTGTAGCGAACGAGCGCGAAGTCATAGCGACCCGTGGTAAATCCGCGATAGCTGTAGCCGGCCACAATAATCATGCCGTCCGCCTGGATCGCAACATCCTGTGCCGAATCGTCGCCGGCGGCGCTCAGGTTGGTCGCGACCCAGCCGCCGGTGCCAAAGCTCAGGTCCAGGCTGCCGTCGGTGTTGTAGCGCGCCAGGCCGAAGTCATAGGTCTGTGCGGAGCCGTTCGCAATCCGGCCGGCAATCACGATCCGGTTGTCGGGCTGCAGCGCCAGCGAATGCCCGAGATCGTTGTTGCCGATCAGGTGCGTCGTAACGATTCCACCGGTGCCAAACGCGGCATCGAGCGTTCCGTTGGTATCGTACCGAGCGATTGCGAAATCCGTATCCGTCACATTACGCGCGTGGCCGCCGAGGACGATGAACCCGTCTGACTGAATCACCACGGATCGGCCTGTGTCGACGCCGCCGCCGATGTCCGTCGTGACTCGGCCGCCGCTGCCGAAGCTCGTATCCAGGCTGCCGTCGGTGTTCAGCCGCGCCAGCGCGAAATCATGATACGAACCGTTCAGTGCCCGCGTGCTGCCGCCCACGACGATCTTGCCATCGCTTTGAATGGCGACGCCGTAACCCTCGTCGATCGCAGCATCGAAATCCACGCTGGCAATTCCGCCGTTCGCGAAACCGGTATCCAGGCTGCCGTCTGCATTGAACCGGAACACTTCGAAGTCCTGGCTGCCGCCGGCAACGACGAGTTTGCCGTCGCTCTGGCGCGCAACGCTTTGTCCCTGGGCACCGTTGGAGAATTCCGAGGCCTTGCCCAGATCTCCGAAATCCGGGTCCAGCGCCCCATTGGGCGGCGGCGTCACGCAATCGACCGCGACATCGGTAACGTTGGCACCGGCAATCACGCCGCTGCCGTTCGTCACCTTGCAGATCTGTCCCGGATTGCCGGGCTGCGTTGCAACGGAAACATCGTAAGGCGAACCGTCAAACAGGGGAATCGGAAACGTGAAAGGGCCATTGCCAGGCATAACGTTGCCGGTGGCCACTCTCAGTTCGAGCCCGCTGCCAACCAGGCCGGAGACGGTCCCGCCGACGGTAAATTTTGGATGCGGCACGACGACATTCTTGACTGCCGTGGTCGTCTCGGCCTGCGGTCCGATGACCGCGCAATTCGTCGGCGCAGAAAGGGTCGTTTCAATGGTCACGTCCGGCGCGCCGGCTTCCTTGAAAAAGAGCGGGATCCGGACTTCCCGTGGCGAAACCACGCCGTCCGGAAAGGTAACCACCGTGTCTACCGGCACATAGTCACTTCCGGGCACCGCGCTGCCGCCGCTGGTGGTAACCCGTGCACTCACCTCGCCAAAATTGCCGTGCGTTCGCGTGACGAAAACGCTCGCGCCACCCTTGCCGACCTGCGACTGCATTTCGGCTTCGGGTATCGCGAACTGCAGCCTGCCGGCCGCCGGCTTGGTGACACACTCCGGCGGCAAGCCGGGTTCGAATGCCGGCGGATCGATCACATGGTCGTCGATCACTTCGAGCTCGGTCCACGAGAGGCTGGGCGGCGTCGTTGACGGGTCGCTCAGCGGATCGCGAAAATACACGTCGATTGCCGTTTCGCGCTGGCGGAAATCGCGTGTCTCTGCCAGCGCCAGGATCTTGACCGTGAACTCCTCTCCGACGGGCACTGTGGACAGGTCGACGGTGATTGTCAGGTCATCGCGCAGACGCAGGATGCCGAAATCTTCCGACGCGGAACCAAAATCATCGAAGTCGTCATAGACCCAGCCTCCTCCATTGCTGCCTGCGTTCAGTATCCAGTTACCATCCCAGCCGACGATGGCCGCAGTGGCAGTTGATGCAAAGATCCAGTTGTTGTTCAGGTACAGGTCATCGGCCTGGTATACCTCGACCGAGTACTGCAGCCAGGCGAGCAGGTCGCGTTCACAGACGACCGCAAGGTCCGGATCCTCTTCCTCACAGATGAGCAACTCTTCGCCGCTGCCATCGTATGCGTTCAATGACGCACGGGTGATCGTGTACTCGAAGGTCGCGTCTTCGCTCAGCTTGCGGAAGGACAGCCATTGCACCAGTTGCGATTCGCTGCCGATGCGGTTGCCACCGGCCGGCGATTGCGCCCAGACGGAAAAGATTCCGCCGCTCTCGGTGGCGAATATTTCACCCGTTGCGTAATTGTCGGTGTTGAGGTCGAGATGGACCGGTCCGAAGTTGTAACCCTCCTGCAGCAGCTCGCCGAGCACGACGCCGTCGGCAAGCGGAGTCCCGACCGAAAAATTGCTGCGCGTGTACTCGCGGAAAGTCCAGACACGCACCGGTTCCGCGACCACCGAAATCGGCGGCGGCGGGGGCGGCGGTGGCTCGGGTTCTCCACCGGGGCATCCGCCGAGAAGCAAAAGGCCGAGTAAAGCGCTGATTCTGAATACGTAAGTCCGGTCCGACATGAGCTTCTCCCGATGCAGTTCGCGCAACAGCAGTCGCGCGATTTTCTGGTCTGTGTATGAGGGAACGCCTTAAGTCCCGCGAACCGGACATTTGCTTGCGCCGGGCGGGGTTCGAGCAGGAAGATAGCTCCTGCGGGTTGCCA
>JAOUGX010000065.1 GCA_029865385.1 Gammaproteobacteria bacterium | reverse complement strand
GCACTCGCTGATGAGCGCTGCCGGTCTCGATGAAGAGGATGACATGTTCGCTCCTGCCCTGCGAAGTGCCCGACGGAGGGCTATCTGGCTGGGAGTGAACCTTGCGACCGCCTTCCTGGCCGCCTCGGTCGTAGACATTTTTCAGACGACGCTGGACAAGATCGTGCTTCTCGCCGTATTGATGCCAATCGTCCCCAGCATGGGCGGCGTCGCGGGAACTCAGTCACTTACAATCATTACCCGGGCAATGGCACTTGGACAGGTCGACCGAACCAACGCCCGGAACATCCTGCGCAAAGAACTCGTCGTTGGATTGTTCAACGGCCTTGCCTGGGCGTCCGTCGTCGCAGTTTTTACATTTCTCTGGTTTGACGAATGGCGCATCGGGATGGTCATCGCAGTCGCAATGCTCATCAATCTCTTCGCAGCTGCTGCAGCCGGCTTCGGCGTACCGCTGCTACTCAGACGATTGAATATTGATCCAGCAATAGCCGGCGGCGTCGTATTGACGACCATTACCGACGTAATCGGCTATGGATCGTTCCTTGGACTTGGCGCCGCATTGCTGCTCTGATATTTCCCATCAGTCCAGCCGGCCAAGATCCTTTTGCACCCAGTCGGGTGCAAACAATCTTGGAACATCGGCACCGCTGACGAACGCTAGCAGCTGATCCCTGACCTGCATCGCGTCCTTGTAACCGAGTTCGATCAGCTCCCGCGTATAGGACTGCTCGAACAACAGGTAACTCAGCAGGCGTCCTTCGCTGCGACCCCGTCCGCCGATGCCGCGCAAGAGCGCACGTACCGGCAGTGGCATTTCGTCCCGGTATTCCAAGGCAAGCTCGCGCAAATCGCGACTGGGCACAATGACCATCGTATCGATCGGCCGCATATGCGCGATCGCCCCACTTCGGTCTGCGGGCCTTACGGAATCAATCAGTTGGTTGATGCGCGTCATACGCTCCAGGTCGGAATACAGTCCATCAAGGAAAAGCGTGTCCAGCATGTAGCCGGCGATCTGGGCAAAACTGGGGAAAGGTGGCGGCTCATTGGAATGGCTGATCGGGTCGGCCGTCTCATCCCGAACACCGACAACCAGTATCCGGTCCGCACCGAGGTGAATCGCCGGACTCAGCGGAGTAGCCTGCCGCATTGCACCATCTCCGAAATACTCGTTGTTGATACAAACAGGAGGAAAAATCATAGGGACGGCTACGCTTGCCATCAGATGATCAAGATGTATTTCGGAGCTGATGCCGCGCCGCCGCGTTCTTGTCCATGTCTTGCCGCCCTCACCGGCCTGGAAAAACGTGGTCGACCTGGCTGAGCCATAGCTTGCTGCGGTTACTGCAACCGCATGCAGGTAACCCTTTTCAATGGATGACCGGACACGCGGGAATCGGATATTCCGGCTCAGCAGTTCGGCCAGGGGAGCGTTATCCAGTAACGATCTGGGCATCCCTACGAGATAGCCGCCGAAGACGATGGCCGCCAGCCAGTGCAGACTGCTTTTCAACATGGTCCAGCTGTCCGTGCGAAAAACCTGGTGGCTGTGAAAATGGCTCCAGACGCTTTCCAGCTCGGACACCGCCATACAGAAACGGCGCGCCTTGCTGGCCATCACTATTGCGTTGATCGCGCCGGCGGACGTTCCGCTCAGAACCTGAAATGGATTTGCGGCGTTCGACGGAAGAATTTCCACTATTGCCTTGAGTACGCCAACTTGAAACGCTCCTCTCGCACCGCCGCCGGGCAGTACAAGGGCTGATTTTCTGGCTTCGGAGTGATTTTTCATTGTTAAGGCGTATTATAAGTGGGTTAGCTGCAAGCGGCTGGTTTCCACAACAAATGCCATGTCCGCGTAACGGCGCTAAACCGAAGAGGAATATATACATGTATCTTGATTGGTCGTCCAAATGGTCATTGTTTCTTGTGCTTGCCGCCACATTGACGGGCAGCTCGCCGGCGATCGCCGACGACCTGCTTTCAGGCCAACCAGCACCCGATTTCGAATTGCGGGATCAGGACGGGCAGCTTCATTCAATCGAAGATTATCGTGGACAGTGGGTCGCGCTGTATTTTTATCCAAAGGATGATACGCCCGGTTGTACGACCGAAGCTTGCGAGTTTCGCGACAATATTTTTGCGTTTCGCAAACTGAACTGTCAGATTCTCGGCGTAAGCCTTGATGACGAGGCTTCACACAAAAATTTTGCGGAAAAGCACGGGCTGCCGTTTCCATTGCTTGCCGACATCGAAGGAACCGCATCGGATGCGTACGGCGTCAAAGCAAAGATGTACGGCATGACTGTGGCGAAAAGGCAGACTTTCCTTATCGACCCCGAAGGCCGCATCGCCAAACATTACGGAAAAGTGGACCCCGAAACTCATTCGGCGGAATTACTGGCCGACCTGGAATTGCTTTCAAAACAGTGAGCGGCGACCGGGATCAGTGCAGCTTCCGGATTCCTTCGTCAATTCCGCTTATGGTCAGCGGATACATCCTGTCGTCCATCAGCTCGCGCGCAAGTTTTATTGATGGTGTGTAATCCCAGCGCTGACGCGGTTCCGGATTAAGCCAGATCGCTTTCGGGTACGCCTTCAACAGGCGCTTGATCCAGACCGAGCCCGCTTCTTCGTTCCAGTGCTCGACGCTACCGCCCGGGTAGACGATTTCATACGGGCTCATGGTGGCATCCCCGACAAACACCAGCTTGTAGTCCGGGCCATATTTGTGGGTTATCTGCGTAGTCGGAATTTTTTCCGCATGCCGGCGTCGATTGTCCTTCCACATGCTCTCGTACACGAAGTTGTGAAAATAAAAATACTCCAGGTGTTTGAATTCACTGCGAGCCGCAGAAAACATTTCTTCACAGACGCGCACATGGTCGTCCATTGAACCGCCGATATCGAGGCACAGCAATACCTTTATGGCGTTGTGCCTTTCGGGGACCATGCGAATATCCAGCAATCCTGCGTTGCGCGCCGTTTTGTCGATGGTGTCGTCGAGATCGAGCTGATCCGCAGCCCCCTCACGAGCAAACTTCCGTAACTTGCGCAATGCGAGCTTGATATTGCGGGTTCCGAGTTCGACCTGATCGTCGAGGTTGCGATATTCGCGCCGGTCCCAGACCTTGGTCGCCCGACGATGCCGCGAACCCTGCTGACCAATCCGGACACCCTCGGGATTGAACCCAAAGGCGCCGAAAGGCGATGTTCCCGCCGTTCCGATCCACTTGTTGCCCCCCTGGTGGCGACTCTGTTGCTCTTCAAGCCGTTCGCGCAGCGCTTCCATCAATTTCTCGAATCCACCGAGCGCCTCGATCTTTGCCCTTTCTTCCTCGGATAGCATCAGCTCCGCCTGCTTACGCAACCAGTCATCCGGCACATCCGTGACCAAGGCCTTGAATGCATCCTCAACGCCATGAAAATGAGCAGCGAAGACCTTGTCGAAGCGGTCGAAAAGCGTTTCGTCCTTGACCAGGCACGAGCGTGACAGGAAATAGAAATCCTCCACGCTGGTACCTGCGACGCCTGCCTTCATGGCCTCCAGCAGCGTCAACAGCTCGGTGATCGACGGTTTCAGACCGCCATCGCGCAACATGAAGATGAATCGGGCCAACATGGCTTCTTACTGGCTACGTGAACGCCGATCCAGGAAAACCAGTTGCTCGAACAAGTGCACATCCTGCTCGTTCTTAAGCAATGCGCCATGGAGCGGCGGTATCGCCTTGCGTGAATCCTCGCTGCGCAGTGTTTCCGGTGGAATGTCCTCGGCAAGCAGCAGCTTGATCCAGTCCAGCAATTCGGAAGTCGACGGCTTTTTCTTCAGGCCCGGCACATCGCGCACCTTGTAAAACGCTTCCAGCGCATCGCGAAGCAATTCCTTTTTTAGCGCCGGGAAGTGCACGTCAACGATTTTCTCCATCGTTTCCTTGTCGGGAAACTTGATGTAGTGAAAAAAGCATCGACGCAGGAACGCATCAGGAAGTTCCTTTTCGTTGTTGCTGGTGATGATTATGATCGGCCGGAATTTTGCTTTAATCAGCTGCTTCGTTTCATAAACAAAGAATTCCATGCGATCCAGCTCCTGCAGAAGATCGTTTGGAAATTCGATATCGGCCTTGTCGATTTCATCGATCAGAAGTACCGGCTGCACATCGGACTCGAATGCATCCCACACTTTGCCACGTACGATGTAGTTGCCGATATTGTGCACACGATCGTCACCGAGCTGCGAATCCCGCAGTCGCGCGACGGCATCGTAGTCGTACAGGCCTTGCTGCGCTTTCGTTGTCGACTTGATATGCCACTCGAAAAGAGGATGGCCCAGAGCGTTCGCGATTTCAGCCGCGAGCTGTGTCTTGCCGGTACCCGGTTCTCCCTTGACCAGAATGGGTCGCTGCAACGTAACAGCGGCATTTACAGCCATCATCAGGTCGTCGGTGGCGATATAGGTGCTGGTGCCACTGAACTTCTTGTCTGCCATGTACGATTCCATCGGATATTGCAACGCACAGTATCCCTTCTGAACCAGACGGGAACAAGGGCAGAATAACGCGGACTCGGACCTAGGGCTTGTTGCTACCGAGGATCAGCGTATGCAGAGGCGGGCCGGGAAGGAATGGTGTCGCGCGGCCGCGCACCCAATCGTCATGCCCGGCACGATAAAAATCCGACATCGGGTGCCCGCTTTGGCCGGCAGGCATGTGCAGGTAGCCGCTTTTTTCATCGCCAGGCGACACACCGAATCGTTCCGACGCACCGAACGTCGGATTCAGTACTCTCGGCATGTCTGTATCGCCATCCAACGGCTCTCGCCGCATATCAAGCCATCGAGCGAATATGCCAATAGAACGACTAAGCGGATGACGGATTGCAGCCGTATTCATTTCGCCCCAATTTCGGCGATCGAGAGATCCCGAGAAATTCTCCGAATAGTGCTTGATGTTTCGATCAACCGCACTTATCAGCAGTTGCTCCCAGCTTTTGTACTCATTTGATAACAAATGCGCAGGCCGCTCGTTCACCAACGACCACAGCGGCGCTTCGAACTGATTGCCCATGCGTAAACCGACCTTTTGCTCGTAGGCATCGCGAACCGGCAGCATCAGCATGTCGAACACGGTGCTACGGACTTCGGTTCGAAACGCCCTGACCAGCCGGTACCCGACTGAATCCGCGGATGCGCGCGGCAGCCAGTTTTCCACCAGCTCGCGATAATGCCGTCGCCGCTCGTCGCCGCGAATCGCATCCTCGTCCAGCACCGTCAACAGGAGGTCACGCCAGGGCGACAAAAACAACGCTCGGTCGTCCAGTTGCACCGCGAGCATGTCTTTCGCATCGAACAGATCTTTAGCGAAAAGTTTGTCGCGAATCTGCTGCGCTCGAGCACCGAGCTCATAACCGCCATCACCAAGCTTTTCCAGGAACGTGCCGTCGATCACCCGGGCATTCGCAGTCCAGATGCGCCCGGACGGCGGATTCCTGAGCTTCGGGTAGTCGTCTTCTCCGAGCCAGCCGATCCACCCGTCAGATGCACTCCAGTCAGCAGGTAGGCCGGCATCGTAAGCGGACCGCAATGGTATTCTGCCAGCAATGGTCCAGCCGATGTTTCCGGCTTCATCCCCGCATACGAAATTCTGAGGTGGAATGCCCAGGCGGTTCGCAACGCTCATTGCTTCGTCGATGTTTCTTGCCGTTTCCAGTTCGAGATGCAGCAAATTGACGGCATCCGGCTTGTGTCCGATCCAGCTGACGGCTAACTGCCCGTCCGGCCAGAACACGTCTTCGAGAAGCGGACCCCAGCGGGTCTCGCGGACCAGCAGCGTCTCGTCGCTCGAACCCTTGACATGAATGGTCTCGCGATACTCGACAAACGGCGCCTCACCATCGGCGGAAACGTAAGTCGACTCCGAAGATCCGCTTCGTACAACCACGGCATCCGACCAGTCGCCATAGCTGTTGGTGAAGGCCCACGCAACATGGCCATTGCTGCCCGTGACGACGGCCGGCGTTCCAGGAAGCGATACGCCGGATACGTCCCGCGCATCTTGGCCGGTCTGCACGAGTCGCACGCGATAAAACACGTTTGGCGTCGCCAGTCCCAGGTGCATGTCGTTTGCAACGATGGCGCGACCGCTTCGACTCAGGGAACCGGCAACTGCCCAGTTGTTGCTTCCGGGCAGGTTTCCATCGACGAATGTTTCGCCTCGCCGCCCGGTCACGGTGGCAGCCATGTCATCAATGCGGAAAAGCTCGGGCCCTGGAGTCCTGACGTATCCTGCGGACGGCCCGGTCAGCGGTGCGTCCCATCGCGTGCCGTCGGGATAAAGCCAGTCAAATACTTCCTCCGGCAAGACACGATGGGCATAGCCTCGCTGCACATCGCGTATTGCGCGCTCATCGTTTAAGTCGAGAAACATTGCGTAGGCCACCAGCAAAGAATCTTCCGCCAGCCAGGCTCGCGGAGTTTCCCGCAACAGGAAATACTCGAAAGGCTTCGACCCAAGGCTTGATAAGCCGGCGTTGACGCCCGCAGCATACGATTCAATGACATCAGTTTCGTAGCGGCTGACGTTGTTCAAGACGCTACGTGCGCGGCTGCGAAAGCGGTGAAATCGCATGCGCTTGTCCTCGCCGAGCGCAAGGGTGCCGAACATTTCGGACAACTCACCGGCTGCCTGCCTGCGCATCAGGTCCATCTGGAAAAATCGATCCTGGCTATGCACGAATCCGGTGGCAAACGCGAGGTCAACGCGATTTGCCGCAATGATCGTCGGTATGCCCAGCCCATCGCGATGAATGGTTACATCGTTTGCAACAAATTCACTGGCCAGGGTCCCATCGAGCAGAGGAAGGCTTCGTTGCAGCAGGATCCAGCAGGAGGCAAGAATTGCGACTGACAGCGCCAGCAGCGACAGTAACAGGCGCCACAGATATCGCTTAAAGGCAGTCACCAAGGCGAGGGTCAGCCGGGTTTGTAAACGCTGAGTATCTTCATGCCATTGGTGCTGCCCGATACTCCGCTCAGGTCACCCTTGGTGAAAATGACGAGATCGCCTTCTTCAACGAGCTTGTACTGAAGCAAAGTCGAAAATATGTCTTCTGTCAATTGCCTGGGGTCGGTGTGTTCGATCCTGAACGCAACCGGGTAAACACCCCGATACAAGCACACCCGCCGGCTGGTCGTTTCGTGCGGCGTGAAAGCATAAATCGGTATGTCGGAGCGAATGCGTGACATCCACAGAGTAGTGGCGCCGGATTCCGTCAGGGCAATGATCGCCTTTACGGCCAGATGATTGGCCGTGTACATCACTGCCATCGCAATGGCCTCATCGACAGTCTGAAACTGGTCGTCCAAGCGATGGCTGGTACGGCCCCTGGCCAGCGAATGCTTCTCCGCCCCCTTGCACACGTCGGACATTGCGGATATGACCGCTACGGGATATTTGCCGACGGCAGTCTCCGCGCTCAGCATTACCGCATCCGTGCCATCCATGACGGCGTTGGCAACGTCGGATACTTCCGCACGAGTTGGAATCGGGTTGTTGATCATCGACTCCATCATCTGCGTCGCTGTGATAACGACCTTGTTGTGATGACGGGTCCGGCGGATGATCTGCTTCTGCATGCCGGTCAGCTCAGCGTAACCCATCTCCACGCCCAGGTCGCCCCTGGCAACCATGATCACATCCGCTGCATCGATAATCGAATCGATACACTCGAGCGCCTCGGTGCGCTCGATCTTCGCAACAATCAGGCCATGGCCGCCGGCCGCCCGCAGTAGCTTGCGAGCCTCCTCGACGTCGTCCGCTGCGCGCACGAAAGAGACCGCCAGGAAATCCAGCTGCAGGTCTGCCGCGATACGTATGTCGCTGCGATCCTTGTCGGTCAGAGCCGGTGCAGAGAGTCCTCCGCCCTGACGATTGATACCCTTGTGGTCCGAGAGAACGCCGCCCTGAACGACGGTCGTATGTACTCGGCTTCCGTCGACGCGGTCGACTTTCAGCATCATCTGACCATCGTTGAGCAGCAGGATGTCACCCTGCTGCACATCTTCGTGGAGTCTTTCGTAAGCGACGCCAACGCCGGCCTTGTTGCCCTCCATTTCGCCGAGGCCGGAGTCCAGAAAAAATGCGTCGCCGTCATTGAGGATGACGCTGCTGTCGAGAAACCTTCTCACCCGGATCTTCGGCCCCTGCAGATCACCCATGATGCCAATGTCGCGGCCGCATTCCCGCGCCGTATTTCGAATCAGCTTGGCACGGGTCCGCAATTCCGCTTCGTTCCCGTGAGAAAAATTCAATCGTGCGACATCCAGTCCCGCGTTGATCATTTCCCGCAATCGCTTTGGATCGTCCGAAGCGGGTCCCAATGTCGCAACAATTTTGGTTCGTCTCAGCATGGCGGCGATTATTGCATAAGGGATTAAAGTTGGTGTGAGGTTTTCAGTTGTGAGTACAATTACGCAATCGATTCCTAACCGACGCAGGCAAACTCCCGCGATGATTAACCGACGTCGATTCCTGCAGGGCCTGATCGTCGCTGCGGCCACCCCCCGTCCGGCCTCGGCGAGGACCGGCGCCGGCAATTCTCCCTTCGGCAATCTCGTCGCGGACCGCAATCAGGTACTGGATCTTCCCGCCGGATTTTCGTACCAGGTCATTTCGACGCGTGGCGATACGATGGACGATGGCCTGCTGGTTCCGGGTGCCGCGGACGGCATGGCGGCTTTTGCGGGCGATGACGGAAACGTCGTGCTGGTCTGCAATCACGAGAATGCGCCCTACGAAACTATCGAGGGTCCGTGGGGCGCCGAGCTCGACAGTTTTCCGGGTAGCGCAGCGCCAGCAATATACGATGCCGGTCGCGGAGCTACGCCGGGCAACGGCGGTACAACCACGATTGTTTACGATCCGCACAATCGCCGCGTACTGCGGCGCCACCTCAGCCTGGCCGGCACGGAACTCAATTGCGCCGGAGGCGCCACTCCGTGGGGCAGCTGGCTCAGCTGCGAGGAGTGCTTCAAGGATCCGGGCACGTCGTTCGAAGGCGGGCGGGTGGTTCATCGCGAGCGGCGCCACGGCTACGTGTTCGAAATTGCGTCGTCGGGAAGCGGCCTCGCAGAACCTGTACCGTTGAAGGCGATGGGTCGCTTCGAACACGAAGCCGCTGCCGTCGACCCCCGTTCCGGCATCGTGTACCTGACGGAGGATCGGCACCGCAGTCTTTTCTACCGATTCATTCCGCGGCAAGCCGGTCGATTGGCGGAAGGGGGAAAACTGCAGGCTCTGGCAGTCGTCAAAAAGCCCGGCTTCGATACGCGCAACTGGTCGCCCTATTCGCGTATGGCGCCGCGCCGCGCATACAACACGGCATGGATTGACCTGGAAAACGTCGACAGCGATAGCAACGATTTGCGACTCCGCGGCCGGGACAGGGGGGCGGCGATATTTGCTCGCGGCGAGGGACTCTGCCGGGCGGGCAACAGCTTTGCATTCAGTTGCACAATCGGCGGCCGCGACCGACTCGGCCAGGTGTTCGTCTATTCGCCGAGCAAATTCGAGGGAAGGCCAGAGGAAAGCCGACATCCCGGCAACCTTTCCCTGCTCGCGGAAGCCACGCCGCAGAGCATGCTGCGCCACGCCGACAACCTGACTCTGAGTCCCTGGGGCGATCTTATCGTCTGCGAAGATACCGCCGACCACTGTGGCCTGGTGGGGATCAGGCCGGACGGCGGCCAGTACGCGCTTGCCGATAACGCCTACGGCGGCAGCGAACTCGCCGGTATCTGCTTTTCTCCGGACGGCACTGTCATGTTCGTGAACATCCAGTATCGCGGCCTGACGCTGGCTATTACCGGCCCGTGGCGCAGCTGACCTTACTGCCCGCGCAATTCAAGTATCTCGACCGCTGGCAGTTTCTTTCCCTCGACGAACTCGAGGAACGCTCCGCCTCCTGTCGATATGTACGAGATGCCGTCGGCGACGCCGTACTTGTCTATTGCGGCCAGCGTATCGCCACCGCCCGCTACCGAGAACGCGTCGCTCGAGGCAATCGCTTCGGCCAGCACGCGAGTGCCTTCACCGAACTGGTCGAACTCGAAAACTCCGACCGGTCCGTTCCAGATTATCGTGCCCGCCCGAGCAAGCATTGCTGCGTACGATCGCGCCGTATCCGGCCCGATATCGAGGATGAGTTCGTCATCCAGAACCTCGTCCACCTTTCTGGTCCGCGCTGCGGCGCCGGCCGCGAACTCGGAAGCAACGACGACATCGCTCGGGAGCGGCACCACGCAGGACGTCGCGCCTTTTTGCATCAGGGCTTTTGCAATGTCCAGCATGTCGGCTTCATGCAGGGACTTGCCGACATTGTGGCCGGCCGCAGCGATAAAGGTGTTGGCAATGCCACCACCGACAATCAGCTGATCCACGATTTTGGACAGCGATTCCAGAACCGTTAATTTGGTCGAGACCTTCGAACCGGCGACGATCGCCACAAAGGGCCGCTGTGGGTTTTCGAGAGCCTTGCCCAATGCATCGAGCTCGGCCATCAGCAAAGGTCCGGCACAAGCCACCGCTGCGAACTTCGCAACACCGTAAGTGCTGGCCTGTGCCCGATGCGCAGTGCCGAACGCATCCATGACGAACACATCGCAAAGCGCTGCCATACGACGTGACAATGCATCGTCGCAGGCTTTTTCTCCTTTGAGAAAACGAACGTTCTCGAGCAGCGCAAGCTGGCCTGGGCGGATATCGACGCCGTCGATCCAGTCGCCGATCAGCGGAACATCGCGTTGCAGCGCCGATGCCAGGTAGTCTGCGACTGGTTTTAACGACGCATCAGGATCAACCTGCCCCTCGGCCGGCCGGCCCAGATGCGACATCAGCATGACGGCGGCCCCGGCATCCAACGCGGCCCTGATAGTGGGAAGGACAGCCTTGATACGTGCGTCGCTGGTGACCTGTCCATCGGCAATCGGTACGTTCAGATCCTCGCGAATCAACAGCCGCTTCCCCGACAGGTCGAGGTCTTCCATCCTGATGATCGTCATGACGCTGTATGTCCCCGCGCTGAACCTATTTCGCGTTGACCAGCGCCAGCGCGGTATCGAGCATGCGATTCGAGAAGCCCCACTCATTGTCATACCAGGCACAAACCTTCACCAGAGTGCCCTCCATTACCTTGGTCAGGCCAGCGTCATAAGTAGACGATGCCGGATCGTGATTAAAATCGATCGATACCAACGGCTCATCGTTGTACGCCAGAACACCTTTCAGGTCTCCGTTACTCGCGTCTTTCATTATCTTGTCGATCTCTTCCTTGCTGGTCTTGCGCTCTGCAACGAAGGTAAGATCCACCGTCGATACATTGATGGTCGGAACGCGCATCGCATAGCCGTCCAGCCGTCCCGCGAGTTCCGGCAGTACCAGTCCGACCGCGGCGGCAGCACCGGTCTTTGTCGGAATCTGCGACATGGTCGCCGATCGCGCACGACGCAGGTCCTTGTGATACACATCGGTCAGCACCTGATCGTTCGTATAAGCATGGATGGTCGTCATCAAACCGTGTTTTACGCCGATCTTTTCGTGCAATGGCTTGACCAGCGGCGCAAGACAATTGGTCGTACAAGATGCATTTGAAATGATGGTGTGCTTCTTGGTCAGTATCTTGTGATTGACGCCGTACACAATCGTGGCGTCGACCTCGGTACCGGCCGGGGCTGAAATAATGACCTTTTTTGCACCCCCTTTCAGATGTGCAGAAGCCTTTTCCTTAGATGCAAAGAACCCGGTCGATTCGAGCACCAGATCGACACCGAGTTCACCCCAGGGTAACTTCGAAGGATCGCGCTCTGCGAGCACCCGGATTCGGTCGCCGTTGACGACCATATAATCACCGTCGACCGTTACCTTGCCGGGAAACGGCCCGTGTGCGGTATCACGACGTGTCAGGTGTGCATTGGTCTGGCTATCACCGAGGTCATTAACTGCGACGATTTCGATCTTCTTGCGCTTGTCACCTTCGTACAAAGCTCGCAGTACGTTTCGACCGATTCGGCCATAACCATTGATTCCAATCCTGATCGTCATTGCATTCTCCCGGTGAGTCTTTTGCCGGCGCATTCGGCCAGCCAACCAATGTTCAATTTGCCAGTACTTCCTTCGAAACTTTCACGACGTTCGCGACAGAAAATCCGAAGTGCTCGAACAGCTCCTCTGCCGGCGCTGACTCGCCGAAGCGATCGAGGCCTATTACTCGCCCGTTCGGCCCGGCCAACCGCCACCAGGTTGAGGTAACTCCGGCTTCTATTACCACCCTGGCGGTGACTTCGCGCGGCAGTACTGCCTGCTGATAGTCACGTGGCTGCGCGTCGAACAGGTCGGTGCACGGCATTGATACCACGCGAACTGCAATGCCTTCCTTTCCAAGTTCGTCGGCCGCGCCGATCGCGAGTGCCACTTCGGAGCCGGTTGCGATCAGCAACAGCCTCGGCGCACCCTTGCAGTCTTTCAATACGTAGCCGCCGCATGAAATGTCCGTAATCTGCTGCGTCGCACGAGACTGGTGGGGCAGATTTTGTCGCGTCAGGACAAGACTGGTGGGGCCATCCTTCCTCTCAATGGCATCGCGCCAGGCGACAGCCGTCTCTACCGCATCGCATGGCCGCCAGACACGCATGTTCGGCATGATACGAAGGCTTGCGACGTGTTCGACGGGCTGATGTGTCGGCCCGTCTTCTCCGAGACCTATCGAATCGTGTGTGTAGACGAAGATATTCTGCAGTTTCATTAACGCCGCCATGCGCAAGGCATTGCGTGCGTAATCGGAAAACGTAAGGAAGGTACCGGAATACGGCAATACACCACCGTGCAGACCCAGGCCATTGCAAATCGCCGACATGCCGAACTCACGTACACCGAAATACAGGTAGTTGCCCGCCGCGGAATCCGCGGTAATGACTGTCGAGCCGTCGTGTTTGGTGAGATTCGAACCGGTCAGGTCCGCCGAGCCGCCGACGAGTTCGGGCAATGCGGGCGCGAGTGCGTTGAGCGATACCAGTGACGCCTTTCGCGTCGCCATGGTCGCCCCGGCCTTGTCGATCTTGCTGATTGCGGCGTTCGCGAAGCCCGCCCAGTCCGCCGGCAATTCGCCATCGATGCGACGCTGCAGTTCGCGGCCGACTTCCGCATGCGCCTTCCGGTAGGCCGCATACAGCCTGTTCCATTCTTTCTCCGCCGCTGCGCCTTTATCCACCGCATTCCACACCCGCGCAATCTCAACGGGGATCTCGAACGGAGGTGAATCCCAGCCCAGCGCCTCGCGACTGGCCGCGATTTCTGCATCGCCCAGTGGCGCACCGTGGGTACTGGCCGTGCCTTGCTTGTTCGGCGAACCAAAACCGATGACGGTCTTGCAGCAGATCAGCGTTGGCCTGTCGCTATCAGCCATCGCCGTATCGATGGCCTTTGCGATGGCCGCACTGTCGTGGCCGTCCACGTCCGGGATCACCTGCCATCCGTAAGCCGTGAAGCGAGCCGGTGTGTCGTCGGTGAACCAGCCGCCGACCTCGCCGTCGATCGAAATATTGTTGTCATCGTAGAAACAAATCAGCTTGCCTAGCTTCAGAGTCCCGGCGAGCGAGCAAGCTTCGTGCGAAATTCCTTCCATCAGGCAACCGTCGCCGAGAAATACCCAAGTGTGGTGATTTATCAGTTCGAAGCCGGGACGATTGAATCGGGTCGCCAGCATTTTTTCCGCCAGCGCCATGCCAACCGCATTGCTCACACCCTGTCCCAACGGGCCGGTCGTGGTCTCGATCGCGAGATCGGCATCGCGCTCGGGGTGGCCTGCGGTGCGGTACCCCATCTGGCGAAAATTCCGGATCTCGTCGATCGACAGCGGATATCCGGTGAGATGCAGCACACTGTAGAGCAGCATCGAGCCGTGGCCATTGGACAGCACGAATCGATCGCGGTCGAACCAGCGCGGATTGCCCGGATTGTGCTTCAGGTAATCGTTCCACAGCACTTCGGCAATATCGGCCATACCCATCGGCATGCCCGGATGACCGGAATTTGCCGCTTGCACGGCGTCCATGCTGAGTGCGCGAATGGCATTGGCGAGTTGTCGCCGGGCCGGCTGGCCGGCGGAGAATGTTCGGCTGGTTTCTGGTGGCATCTGTATTTTTCAGGGGACCTGCAGCGCGAGTCCCGGAGCTTTTATGTAAAGGATTGACCGGAGAAGCGAGGTTCTCCAAGCCCGCGCATTCTCCCTGTTTAGACCCGGTGCCGCAAGCAAACGGCTGCGGGCCGCTGCGCATGCGCGAACTCTCCGGCAGCTGGCACCGACGTCTGCTGAAACACTTGCTTACAGATCGCGGTTGGTGCCGGGCGCAAGGGATGGGCTACAATTACCCGTCTCACGTATTTCGATTCAGCCAACAGAAACCACTCCATGAGCCGTTCCTATCTATTTACTTCGGAGTCCGTCTCCGAGGGCCATCCCGACAAAATCTCGGACCAGATCTCAGATGCCGTACTGGACGCGATCCTCGAGCAGGACGCCAGGGCGCGCGTTGCCTGCGAGACGCTGGTCAAGACCGGCATGGTTCTTGTCGCGGGTGAGGTCACCACCAGCGCCTGGGTCGATATCGAAGACATCGCTCGCCGCACCGTCCTGGAGATCGGCTACAACGATTCCAGCATGGGTTTCGACGGCGCATCGTGTGCGGTAATCAATGCGCTTGGAAAACAGTCTCCGGACATCGCCCAGGGCGTGGACCGTGACGATCCGGAAAGCCAGGGCGCCGGTGACCAGGGCCTGATGTTCGGCTATGCCACAAGGGAAACCGAGGTGTTGATGCCGGCACCGATCACCTACGCACATCGCCTCGTCCGGCGACAGGCCGAAGCCAGAAAAGCAGGGATTCTGCCATGGTTGCGCCCGGACGCGAAAAGCCAGGTGACCTTTGTTTACCAGGATGACGAGCCTGTCGGAATCGATGCCGTCGTGCTGTCGTCGCAACATCGCGCCGATGTCAAAATGTCGGAGCTGCGCGAAGGCATCATGGAAGAAATTATCAAGCCCGTATTGCCGGCAAAATGGGTCAACAAGAAAACCCGGTATCACATCAACCCGACCGGTCGCTTCGAAATCGGCGGGCCCATGGGCGATTGCGGCCTTACCGGGCGAAAGATCATTGTCGATACGTACGGTGGATCAGCCCGCCATGGCGGGGGCGCATTCTCGGGCAAGGATCCGTCGAAAGTCGATCGGTCTGCCGCTTATGCCTGCCGATACGTTGCCAAGAACATCGTCGCTGCCGGACTTGCGGACCGCTGCGAGATCCAGGTGTCGTATGCGATCGGCGTGGCCGAACCGACCTCTATCAGCGTGCAGACGTTCGGCACCGGCAAGATCAGCGAAGAACGGCTGACTCTGCTGATTCGCGAGAATTTCGATCTGCGCCCCTATGGCATCCTCAAGATGCTGGACCTTATCCGTCCGATTTACCGTCCGACAGCAGCCTACGGGCATTTCGGTCGTGACGACCTCAATCTGAGCTGGGAACGAACCGACAAGGCTGAGGCCTTGCGCGGTGCGGCCGCAGCCTGACACTCGAAAAGATACCGGAGAAATCAATGAGCAGCGAAGCCGTTGTCCTGCAGAAACACGATTACAAGGTTGCCGACATCAAGTTGGCAGACTGGGGCCGCAAGGAAATTGCCATTGCGGAAACGGAAATGCCCGGTCTTATGGCGCTGCGTGAGGAGTTCGGCAAAGAAAAACCGCTGAAAGGCGTGCGACTCACCGGCTGCCTGCACATGACCATCCAGACAGCGGTACTGATCGAGACGCTCGCCGAGCTGGGAGCCGATATTCGGTGGTCGTCCTGCAATATCTTCTCGACGCAGGATCACGCTGCGGCGGCCATTGCTGCGTCCGGGGTGCCGGTATTCGCATGGAAGGGTGAAACCGAGGAAGAATACTGGTGGTGTGTTGAACAAACCATCAAGGGCCCGGACGGCTGGCGGCCCAATATGATCCTCGACGACGGCGGCGACCTGACGCTGGTGCTGCACGAAAAGTATCCGGAGATCATGAAGCAAGTTCGCGGCCTTTCCGAAGAAACGACGACGGGCGTGAAGCGGCTTTACGACATGCAGAAAAGCGGCGCTCTTCAGTGCCCCGCCTTCAACGTCAACGATTCTGTGACCAAATCGAAGTTCGATAACCTTTACGGCTGTCGCGAATCACTGGTGGATGGCATCAAGCGTGCGACCGACGTCATGATTGCCGGCAAGATCGCGGTCGTTTGTGGCTACGGTGACGTCGGCAAAGGGTGCGCCCAGTCATTGCGCGGACTCGGAGCGACGGTCTGGGTAACGGAAATCGACCCCATCTGTGCTCTGCAGGCTGCGATGGAAGGCTACAGGGTCGTCAGGTTCAATGATGTATGTGACAAGGTGGATATCGTTGTTACGGCGACCGGCAATTATCACGTGGTCACCGGCCCGCAGATGGAACGCATGCGCAACCAGGCGATCATCTGCAATATCGGTCATTTCGACAACGAGATTGATGTCGCGTACCTGAAAAAATTCAAATGGGAGAATATCAAACCGCAGGTCGATCACGTTATCTTCCCGGACGGCAAACGGCTGATCCTGCTGGCCGAGGGTCGGCTCGTGAATCTCGGCTGCGCAACGGGTCACCCGAGTTTCGTGATGTCAAATTCGTTCTCCAACCAGGTGTTGGCACAGATCGAGCTGTGGCGGAACGGCGATCAGTACGAAAACAAAGTCTACGTTCTGCCGAAGCACCTGGATGAAAAAGTTGCGCGGCTGCATCTCGATCGCATCGGCGCTCACCTGACCGAGCTTTCGGATGAGCAAGCCGGCTACATCGGGGTCAGCAAGGACGGCCCGTTCAAGGCGGATCAATATCGCTATTGAACGCGGTCGGGTGAGTGACGCCTGATTCGGTCCTGGTACTGGCCGTTGGCCTGATTTCGCGCGGCACGCTATGATTGGGCGGCCTTGAGAGTATCGAACTTGATTTCGCGGCAAGCCCGCGCCATTAGCGAGTTCAAGCGCCATTCGCAAATCGACTGATCCAGTCCGGGTGCTGCATATTACGGACCCGCACCTGTTTGCCGATTCGGAGGGTAACCTTCGTGGCACGAACACGCGCGCAAGCCTGCAGGCCGTGCTTGACCACATTTCCACCGAAGCCTGGCCGGCCGACCTGGTCGCCCTGACGGGTGACCTGATTCAGGACGACAGCCGCGACGCTTACAAAAGGGTTGCGAACATGTTCGAGCCGCTCGGGCTGCCGGTACTTTGCGTCCCGGGCAATCATGACGTTCGGAAATACATGAAAGAACAGCTGCAGACTCCCCGTTTTCGATATTGCGCCGCGAACAGGTACGGCAACTGGCTCATAGTAGGCATCGACAGCTGCGTGACAGGCCAGGCCGGCGGCACCGTTGGTAAGGACGAAATGCAGCGCTTGAGAAATTTACTCGGTGACACGGACGCAGAACATGCGCTGGTTTGTCTGCACCATCCCCCGCTGCCCGTGGGGAGCCGCTGGCTCGACACGGTGGGTCTCGAGAACGGCGACGAATTTCTCGATCTGCTGGCTGCCTGTGGCAATGTACGAATGGCTATTTTCGGCCACGTGCACCAGGCATTCGACAGCATGCATGCCGAAGTCCGGATAGTCGGCACACCGTCGACGTGCAGGCAATTTGCGGTAATGAGTGATGAATTTGCGCTGGATGACAATCCGCCGGCCTACAGGCGGCTGGAATTGCAGGGAAACGGATCCGTGAAAACGCAGCTGATTTGGGTTGACAAGTAAATGACGAGTGCAATGCGATCGGCACGACTGGTTTTGGGAAAGTCTTGCCTGCTCGTCGCAACAACGCTCATTTTTTCCGTTGCGTTATTGCCGGCGCTGCATGCAGCATCGGCAACCCGGACACTACCATTGTGGAAGGTGGAAGGCAGCAACAATCGGATTTATCTTCTCGGTTCGGTGCACATGTTGCGGGAGTCTGATCATCCGTTACCGGCCGCCATGTACGAGGCTTACGCGGATTCCGACGCGCTGATCATGGAGATAGACATTACCGCCATCGACCCGGTCGCCACTCAGGCAATGGTCAATGAACTCGGCCTGATAAAGGGCGGAAAACAGCTGGGTGACCTGCTGGGGGAAAAAGACTACGCCGAAGCCCAGCGACTGGCTGAGAGCATCAACATTCCGCTGTCGATGCTGGCGAGCGCCGAACCCTGGTTTGCTGCAATCACTATCGATTCGCTGATGCTGATGCGCATCGGCTTCAGTCCCGCAAACGGCGTAGAAATGCGTTTCGCCGAAAGCGCCGCAGTCGACGGCAAAGCTGTCTCGGGTTTCGAAACCGAGCGGCAACAGCTTGAAATGCTTGATGGCCTTTCGCCGCAGGCACAACGTGACCTGCTAATGCAGACTCTGGCCGAAAGCACGAATGTCGTCGAAATTATGGATGACCTGATTGAAGCCTGGCGTCGCGGCGATACGAAAAGGCTGGAGGACGAATTGCTGACTGAGATCAAACGGTATCCCGAGATTTACCAGGCAATTGTCGTGCGACGGAACGAAAACTGGATAGGACAGATCGTCGAACTTCTCGATGATCACCAGAATTATCTGATCATTGTAGGCACCATGCACATGATCGGCGAAAGTGGCCTACCTACATTATTGAAGGAAAAAGGTCATGTTGCGGTTCAAATGCACCAACCGCAATAAAATCAGACCTCAACCATCTCGAAATCTTCCTTGCCTGCGCCGCAGTCCGGGCAGCGCCAGGACAAGGGTACATCGTCCCATCGAGTCCCCGCATCGATTCCCGACTCCGGATCGCCGCGCTCTTCCTCGTAGAGATAGCCGCAAATCAGACACATATATGCTTTCATAACAAAAAATATGTGCTGAAGCGCCGCGGCTGTCAACTTTTGCGATCGTAAACATCCTGCTTCTCTGGCGCCTACTCCTTCGGTAGCATGAAGTCCTGCACTCTCGGGCCCGGACTGATAACAGATGTCACTTTTTGACGATGCAAGAAAATACATCGCCGGCGGCGTTAACTCGCCGGTGCGCGCTTTTGCCGGTGTGGGTGGGGAACCGCTGTTCGTAAAACGCGCTAAAGGCGCTTACCTCTACACCGAGGACGGCCGGCAATTGATCGACTTCGTCGGCTCCTGGGGACCGATGATTCTGGGTCACGCCGATGCAACAGTGATCGAGGCCGTCAAGAAGGCTGCGGAAAACGGTTTGAGCTTTG